>CAZQNF010000114.1:0-2945 GCA_964594675.1 uncultured Gammaproteobacteria bacterium
CTACTTGTCATAACAATCTACTTAATTCACTATAATAATATACAGATTCTTAAGGTTGCGAAGCATTTTCTTAAGAAGGTGGTTGCTAATTCCATTACCTGGGTATGCTTGCAAAACTTCCAGAAAAGGAATGTAGGTCGCCAGCACACCGTCTGAAATAGCGGTAATAAAACCAACCGCATCTCCTTTGGTGTTTAGAGTTAAAAAATAGTAATCACTTTTTCTTAAAAAGTTGTAAATGTGTTTGAGGCGAAGGTTTATTTTTCTAGTCAACAAAAAATCCGGTAAGCTTTTTAGGTGTGATTGTTTTTAAAGAATCTGTGTAGGTTATTTTCATAGGAGTATTTTAATTTTATAACGTTACCACATCGGTTTATTTTCTATCAAGAGGAATAAAATAACGGCCTTATTTGAGCCGTTATTTAAATTGTTCCGAGACTAGGATTCGAACCTAGATAACGAGATTCAGAGTCTCGTGTCCTACCATTAGACGATCTCGGAAAGGAAATCTTCCAAATTTTAGCATATCTAGGGCATCCGTCAAGTTTTAAGCCTTAAATTAGGCCACGACTTCTCCGCCAAATTCTGAAGCCAGAATTTGAATGGCATTCTCGAGAGGATTGTTTGGTTCAATTTTTTCGGTAACTTCAAAACTCAAATTCACCGGCTGTTTGAGAAGTTCGGTCAGCATTTTTTCTAAGAGCAATTTGTTTTTCTTTTCTTCAAGCTTTTGTTTGTGAAAAGCGTAGGGAAGCTGTATAAAGATGGTTTGCTGGTCGGTTTTTTGTACAGAGGCCATTTTTAAGATGAGGGTAAGTGACGGTGTTTTAGAAGAGATCTGCGTAATCATGTCGGTCCAGCATTTGGTAACTTCTTCCAAAATAAGCGGAACTAAAGTTATGTCAGTAGTCGGAAGAATATTGGTAGCATCAAGAATTTCAACCGGTACAGGTTTTATAGGGGGAGAAATCGGCACGGCAGTAGGCACTACTGTAGAAGTTTTAAAACTTGCGTTTGGTGTAGTTGATGGTGCAGAAGGTTTGGTTGGTGTTGAAATAGTAGGTGTTTGAGAAGGTTTTTCGATATTCCAGCCAATGGTTAAAAGTTCAAGCGGCAAAGTAGGGAGTGGGGCAGTCTTTATTTCCGAGCGGCGTTTACTGGTGAGATCAAGTAGCGCTATCAGATTTGCATAATGTATTTTTTGCGCGAGATCAGCCGTCTCTTCCCATTCTTTATCCGTAAAATCGTAGTCATTTTTGTTAAAACTAGCCCCGGTTTTTACATAGATGAGAATCTGCAATACTTCAATAATTTGCAAAGCAAAGGTGTCTAAGCTTTCACCGTTGACAACCACTTGGTTAATAATGCTGATGGCTTTTGCAATTTCATTATTAAAGAGATGATTGAGGTAAGTAAAAACTTTCTCAGTGTTATTCATTGGTAGAACGAGACCGGCTTCCTCAAAAGTGATTTTTTTACTACCAAGAGCTAAGATTTGCCCCAGCAAACTCTCGGCGTCACGCAAACCACCGGAACTTTTTTTAATTATCGAGAGGAGAACTTTTTTGTCGACATCCACTCCTTCGGCTGTGCAAATGGTTTCCAGTTTTTGAAGCATGAGTTCGACCGGAATTTTTTGGAATTGGAATCTTTGGCAGCGGGAGACGATCGTCGCAGGCAGCTTGTGGAGTTCGGTGGTGGCAAGGATAAAGATAACATGAGCAGGGGGTTCCTCAAGGATTTTGAGAAGCGCATTAAAAGAATGGCTCGATAGCATGTGCACCTCGTCGATGATAAAGATTTTGAAACGGCTGGAACCAGGTTTAAAACGAGCGTTTTCGATAATATTTTCTCGCACATTATCAACGCCGGTTTGGGAAGCGGCGTCGATTTCTACTACATCCATGCTATTTAGATTGGTGATAGCTTGACATGATGGACATTTTTCACATGGTTCAGATGAATCTGATGTGCGATTTTGGCAGTTAGCAGCTTTGGCCAGGAGACGGGCCAAACTGGTTTTGCCAGTACCGCGCGGACCAGAAAAAAGATAGGCATGGGCTAGTTTATCGTGTAAAACCTGGTTTTTGATAGTCTCTAAAATGTAGGATTGACCGACCATACTTTCAAAATTTTGTGGTCGGTATTGGCGGTAGAGAGTGGGCATATAGAGTGGAGGAAAAATTTTAGAAAGTAGCGAAAACTTTACAAGCTCATTTCACTTAAGTCAAGGTTGTTGGTTTTAGAAACACCAAGCTGGGCGCGTTCCATAATTTCGGCTTCAACCAGTTCGCGTGGCCGGCCGTATTTTAAGCGGGAGAGTTCTTTGATAGCGGCGGCGAGTTCTTTGTTGCCAGGTGTTGGTGGGTAGGTAAGCATGTTGAACGGTTTGGCAGCTGTGTTATCAATCAGGAGTTTGGTATAAGCGGTGTATTGTTCTACGTTTAATAAGTCGTAAGCCCCGAACACTGGAGCAAATTCTTTTGACAGAACTTCAGCGTCTTCTGGACCAATACGGAATGAAACCAGCGAACCGGCATTACCCAGTACCGCATCGCGCACGGTAGTTTTGCCTTTGTTGTCTTCGAGCTGCTTCATATATTGATGCGCGATAATCAGTTCCAGGCGATATTTTCGGGCTTCAGACAAAATAGTCGCGATAGAATCAGTGATAAAGTTTTGAAACTCGTCAATATATAGATAAAAATCGTGGCGTTCTTCTTCAGGCATGGAAGCGCGTTCAAGGGCCGACATCTGGAGTTTAGAAACGATAATCATACCCATGAGGTTGGCATTGATTTCTCCCACCAAACCTTTAGCCAGATTCACCAGCAGGATTTTTTTCTTGTCCATGATTTCGCGGAAATTAAATCCGGAATGCGTTTGGCCAATGATATTGCGGACCATTTCGTTTTCAACGAAACGACCGACTTTGGAAATAAGAT
>CAZQNF010000115.1:0-2927 GCA_964594675.1 uncultured Gammaproteobacteria bacterium
GTAAATAGGTTTGACCGATAGTACATCGGACGGTAAATGTGGTAACGAATAATTCGCCTTAGATCTTTTTCTCGATCTGAAAAGTTAGCAAATAAAGCCGGATAATTTATTTTTTCCATAAAAAGAGTTGCCTTATCAAAAACCGTATTTTAATCCTTGTATAAGGACTTAATTTCTTCAATAATTTCTGGGAAAGTTTCCTGGTTAAAATGCTGACGATCGTTAAATACAACAATTTTTGCTTTGGGTAAAGTATTTTTGTAGCTTTCAGAATTAGAAAACGGAACGACCGTATCATCGGTACTGTGGTATAAAATTATTGCTTCGGCTTGTTCATTAAATTTTTCTAAGTTATCAGAAATTATAAAATCCACGAGCGGGTGAATGCCTTTCGAATTATGAGGAGCGGCGACTAAAAAAACCGCGGCAATTTTTTTTAGAAAAGTATTTTCCGAAAAATATTTAGCAAGAAAAATTCCACCCAGCGAATGGCCAATAAAAATAACAGTATCATTCAAAAGTGGGATAAATCTTTCAAACCAAATTTTCCATTCCAGGTAGCGGGCATTTTGCGAATTGGGCATTTGCGGAAAAATAACATCAAATTCCTCGCCGAGTTTTTCGCCCAAATTCCTCTTCCAATCTTTGAATCGCAGTTTTTCGAGCGAGACATATTTAGTCTGAAGGTTTTGTAGGTATTCTTCATATGTTTCAAATGCGTTGCCGCCATGAATTACTACAATTTGTTTTTTCATATATTTAAATGAGAAAATATCGCACCAACTTTTTTGTCATAAGTAGAAAATAAGCCACGAAAATTTTTTTCGTGGCTTGATGGAAAATTTTAGATACTCGTTTTTTTATGCATTTTTTATTAAATTTTGCTGTCTTGTTTTTCCAAATAAAATATACGAAGCCGTTACCAAGACAATGCCAATGATCGCTCCGCTGTAGACCGAAGCTGGGTCACCGGAGAAGAGGTGTGAAGCGAGCGCGCCAACCACATCAAACATGAGTCCTGCATAAGCCCACTCACGCAAAAACGGAACTTTGTTTTGCCAGATACCGATAATACCCAGGATTTTCGCCCAGCCTACAATGTAAAGCACATACACTGGGTAGCCCAGGCTGGTAATAGAATCTTGAGCCATTGGTGCAGCAGTAACATCAAAAAAGGCCCCCATAAGAATAAACAAGGAAAGCAGAGTGGTTACAACGTAATAAGCGATTTTGGTCTTTTTCATAGTTTTAAATTAAAAATAAATTTTTATAATTCTACGATTGGGGAAAATCCGCCGTAACACATTTTCTTCATGTCCATGAGCGGTTTTTCTTTCATCATTTCGCTCATGCGTGGATCGGTGAACATTTTTTTGAGGACCTGGTTGCGGTGAGTTTTGGATTTAAATTCCACTACCGAACCAATTAACACTTCCGTACGTTTGAGTGGAATAGCGCTCGCAAATGAAGTCGTGTTTTTTGGGTAGAGATCATCGCACACAAACTCTCGGTACTGCAGGGCCCCATATTCGCGCATCATTTTGCCAAATCGGGTCGCGAGATTTTTGTATTTAGCTAAGTTCTTTTTCGGCAGTGGCAATAAATACATGTCAACGTAATTTTTCATAGTATTTTATAAGTTTATATATTTTTATTTTTTCATGTTTTGGTCCATATAAAATATTTCCCAGATATGTCCATCCAAATCTTCAAAAGCTCGGCCGTACATAAAGCCATAATCTTGTGGCTCGCGCGCTTCTTTGCCCCCAGCCTCAAGAACCTTGTGGAGCATATCATCAACTTCGCTGCGACTCTCGGCGGAGAGTGCGATCAAAACCTCGGTGCTTTTGGTGGCGTCAACAATTTCTTTTTTGGTAAACAGTTTTATTTTAGGAATGGTCAGTAACATGGAATAAATATCCTCACTTATTACCATCGCAGCGGCGGTCTCGTCGGTAAATTGCGGGTTAAATGCAAATCCTAATTTCTTAAAAAACTCCATGGATTTTGGAAGATCTTTAACCGGCAGATTAACAAAGATTTTTTTAGACATAAACCTAAAGTATTAATAAATTTGAATTTTATTATTCTACCTCGTTGGTGCGCATGCTATTTTGGATGTCTGAGGTATCATAATACATTTTCCATTCATGGTACCTTGTGGAGTGCTAAAACTACAGCTCGTATTAACCGACTTGCCGCTGCAAGCGCTGTATGCCTCAGTGGGAGGTTGTGGTATGCCGCCAGTGTTTTGATTTTTAGAATTATTGCCCGTTACGCCATTATTGGTTTGGCTCTGGGGACCCCCGCCACTTATGACCATCAGGCTTACTGGCTTGCCATGGAAACACCCGGCCGAATACGGAAAATCTTGGGTCATGACATAGTGGTAGGTGGTTTTCTTTTTTCCATCAATCGTAACATCGCTTACAATACCATGACATTCATCCAAATCTTCGCTGGTAAGATATTTATCTTTGGCAACGAGTGGTCCGGTAATTGGGAAGCCGTCAAGCGCGTAGCCTAAAACCGTGGAAACTTTTACGTCCTTAAAGCAAGTGCTGAGGTTATGATAATGATATTCGCCGTCTCCCTGCGGGTGGCCATCGCAACCATCCTGGAGTTCGTGGGCGGGTGCATCGCGTAGTCCCGCATCAAACGCATTAAAGAGGGGAACGCCGGAAAGCATGACACCAACTTCTCCGCCCATGCAGTATGGAGTTGAAGAATAAACTGGATTAAGCGGCAAATTCTGCTGCAATTTTTGACTAGAAATAGTATTAGGGTTAGGGTCATAGGCATGGGCATCGTCAGTCGCGGCTACCGGGAAAGCTCCGGTGGTGTGGTTAATTGGTAGGCCGTTTCCACTGAGTGATCGGGTAGAAGTGGATGGACTATTTTTAAATATGGCCGAAGCCCATTTGACA
>CAZQNF010000116.1:0-2915 GCA_964594675.1 uncultured Gammaproteobacteria bacterium
TAATAATATCCGCTTGCAAACATTTGTTTTTCATATCTTTCGTGCGGCTGTTGCAGGTAGTAATACTCGCCCCGGCATTAATGAGGAGCATAGAAAGTGGTTTGCCGACTAGGATTCCCATACCAATAATGGTTACATTTTTTCCCGCCAGATCGGTATGAAGTTCGCTTAAAATAGTCATGATAGCACCAGCTGTCGGGGGCATAAGATAGTGACTATTGGTCATGAGATGACCCAGATTTTTATCTGTTAAAAAATCCACGTCAATTTTAGGGTTAATGGTATTAAGGACGTTACGATTGTATAATCTTTCGGGTAGTGGTAACTGAATCATGAGTCCAGATACATTTTGCTGTTGAAGATTATGGATTTTGTTAATGAGTTCTGCCTCAGTAATGTCTTCGGAGGTTTGCTCAAGCACGAAATCTATACCCACCTTTTTCGCCACTTCACCTTTCATCCGGTCGTACATCGCCGAAGCCGGATCATTGCCAACCAAAACAATCCCTAGCTTAGGGACAATGCCTTTAGCTTTTAAATCCTGCACTTTTTGTGCAGTTTGCGTCTGAATTTTATGAGCAATGGCCCGGCCGTCAATCAGAGTTCCCATAGGTGTAAGATGAGGTAAATAAGCTTTGTGAAACGCTAGCTTAACAAATATAGACTTTTTTTACAAATAAAAAGCCTTTAAATTCGCTAAGATAAAGCTATTTTGTACTAAAAAAGAATAAAAAAGTGCCAGTATTTCTAAAACGAGGCACTTAAATATATTCTATCACATTTTTGTAAATTTGTCAATATTGTTTGACGGTTATCACAAATTTATTAATTAGGGTTAAAATTATCCTATAGTACAACATTAGGGGGCTGGAGGTAAGGAATAAATTCGGCCGCGTATTTTTCTAAGTCTTTTTTTACTCCGGGGTGAAGTGGCTCGGGTAAACTATTAAGCGTAAACCAGCCGAGTTCATCCATTTTTTCCGGTTCATGTAATTTTACCTCTGCTCGATTCACTTGCACGATGTAAGGTAAAATAAGCCAATGAGTTGGTTGAGCGTTTGCTTCGTTAAAAAATGAATTGGGTGGGAGAGTGGAAGTAATTTGTCCACTACAGCCATATTCTTCCTCAATTTCTCGCCACAGTGCCTGTTCCGGAGTTTCACCAAACTCCAGTTTACCGCCACCCGAATCCCACGTGCCCTGCTGATCACGGCAATTCGCGCTGCGTTTGTGAAACACAAAATTGCCTGCGCCATCATGGCAGAAAAAGGCCACCGAAATTCCAATGTAGTCTATACCTGGTTTCATCATATTTGACTGAATATTAGCATAGAGAAAATATTTTAACAATCCTTCGTAGTTATAGAATTGTATGTTTTTAAAACGTAAAAAATAATTTTTAATTTTATCGTTAAAATATAGTTCGATTAGTCTTTAAGTGTTATAATCAGTATATATATCATATTTATGTTTTTTTCTTCTTCGCAAAAAAAATTGTCAGAACTCGCTCGGTTAGTCCGTTATAATATTCTTATTTCTACGACTGCGGCTGGGAGCGGGCACCCCAGCTCATCACTTTCCGCTACTGATATTATGACTACCCTCATGTTTGGCGGGTTTTTTTGTGCCGATGTAAAAAATCCCAAAAAGCCAAATAACGATCGGCTTATTTTTTCTAAAGGCCATGCTGCACCACTGCTGTATTCGCTCTACGCCGCCGTTGGAGTAGTGAGTAAAAACGAACTTCTTAGTCTGCGTAAATTTGGTTCGCACCTCGAAGGTCATCCGACCATGAAGTTTCCCTTTACAGAAGCAGCAACTGGGTCACTCGGCCAGGGATTATCAATTGGCGTGGGCATGGCTATAAACGCCAAGTATTTGGATAAACTGGATTATAAAACGTATGTTTTGTTGGGTGACAGTGAAATGGCCGAAGGATCAATTTATGAGGCTATGGAACTGGCAAGTTATTATAAACTGAATAATTTGGTAGGAATGGTTGATGTAAATAGACTTGGTGAGCGTGGCGAAACGATGGTTGGGTATAATACTGAGGTTTATCAAAAAAAAGCCGAGGCATTTGGTTGGGAAGCAATAGTTATTGACGGGCATAATCTGGACGACATAAAAAATGCTTTTGCAAAAGCGAAAAAAAGTTCTAAACCAGTTATGGTTATTGCAAAAACCATAAAGGGCAAAGGGGTATCGTTTATGGAAAATAAAGAGGGTTGGCACGGCAAGGCGATGAACCAAGAACAGTTGGAGTTTGCTTTAAAAGAACTCGGAAAAGTAAACGAGAAGCTGGTCGGAAAAATAGTTATACCGAAAAATATACAAAAGACAGGTAAAAAAATACAAAAATTGAATACGGTGGTTTCTGTTCCGGATGTTTCGTATAAACTTGGTCAAATGGTGGCGACCAGAGAAGCATATGGTGTAGCTCTTGCCGAGCTCGGAAGAACATCGGAGGATGTAGTAGTGCTCGATGCCGAAGTAAGCAACTCAACGTTCGCAGATAAATTTAAAAAAGATTGGCCAGAACGTTTTTTTGAAATGTTTATTGCTGAACAAAACATGGTGGGAACCGCTGTCGGTTTAGCGGCACGAGGAAAAATTCCGTTTGTTTCCACTTTCGCCGCCTTTTTTACGCGTACTTTCGACCAAATTCGCATGGCCGCATACAGCGAAGCGAATATTAAGTGTATTGGTTCGCACTGTGGTGTATCTATTGGTGAAGATGGAACTTCGCAGATGGGACTCGAGGATATTGCGATGTTTCGGTCAGTTTTTAATAGTGTAGTTTTGTACCCAAGTGACGCGGTGAGTACCCGAGAATTGGTAAAACAAATGATTGACCATCAAGGGGTTGACTATATGCGCACGACCCGGATGACCTTACCGGTTCTGTATAAAGA
>CAZQNF010000117.1:0-2866 GCA_964594675.1 uncultured Gammaproteobacteria bacterium
GGTAAGTGGGGAAATAGCGATAAAAAATACTTGGGGGAAAATTATTTCACAAAACCCGATACGCCCGACCACAGTATTATCGCAGGCGGAAAAACAATTACAAATTACCGGACAAAAAATTTCAAGCAGGTGGCCGGGCAGGTATGAAACAACAATTCATTTAACCTATGGTTTAACCAAGCAATCTATCAGTAAAAGTTTCTATGTTTTGTATATGCCAGCCTGGTTTTTTAGCATGCTTATAGTAATTACTGCAACCATAATTGGCGGAATAATTTTTTTCAAGATCAAAAATCGGTATGAATAAATGGTCTCGCAAACAAAAGTTGGTAAGTTTTATTTTCGGGTTTTTTTTGTTATTTATAAATTTGCCGGTACAAGCGCGAGACCAGGGGTTAAGTGTGGGGGCTAATGTGCCGCGTCAGGGTGGCGGTGGTGCAGATCCTGTTCCACCTCCGGTGATAGTTGATGCACTTCCGACCATTACCAATGTAACATTTTTTACCACTCAAACTACTGCCACTATTCGTTGGTCAGCGAGTGATGATAAAGGAGTGGGGCGCGCCACATTTGAACATGACACCAATCAGAATTATACAAAAACAGGGAATATAACCGGGACGTATCAAGTTGTGCTCGATGCGTTGATGCCGCGAACAAAGTATTATTTTCGAATTCGGGTGTGGGATATTGCCGGGCAAATGGCAGAACAAACCGGAACGTTTGAAACACAGTCGGAAATGATGGATGCGCTAGCTATTTTAAATATTCAACTAACGGTCGGGACAACGGCGGCAAATTTTGTCTGGGATACCAATAACTTGGCTGATGCGCAGGTAAATTATGGCTTAACCATAGATTATGGAAATACGGTTTTTGATCGCGTGCAAAAAAAATCTGGTCACACGATTAGTTTGGTAAATCTTTTACCAAATACCACGTATAATTATCGCCTTATTTCGAGCGACCTGGATGGGAATAGTGCTACTACTGCGAATGCCACATTTACCACGCAAAAAGATGATGTGGCTCCGCCTAATCCCGCCAATTTACAAATACAACCATCGCTTCAGGCTATAAGTGTAGGGTGGCAAAATCCATCGCTAAATGTTGCGCCAGATTTTAAAGGGGTAAGAGTGGTCCGAAAAGTAAACGCCCGCGCCCAAAATCCTAATGATGGAGAAATAGTTTATAGTGGCAGCGCTGAATCTTTTAATGATCAGAATGTTATAAAAGATACCGTTTATTTTTATACGGTTTTTGCTTTTGATACTTCCGGCAATTTTAGCTCAGGAATTTTTGGCAGCGCCGAGTTAAAAAAACCAATCGCGATAAATGAAATTCGTGATAATAAAATTGACGATAACGCTAATGGAAAAATAGATTGTGCCGACATGGAGTGTAGTAATGCGCCAGAGTGTAAAATGCCAGTTAAAGATGAACCTCCGGATAAAGATAATAGTAGCGATGTTCCAGGCAGTAATGTTGAACCAGGAAAAATGGAAGATGGTTCGGCATCAGTTTCGTCTTCTCAGCCGGACGCCAAAAAAATTAGAGCTGAAGATTTAAAATTTTCCAGTGATGATAAAAAAATTAATTTGCCATCCTCGCCAGAACTGAGTGGTTTGGCCGGAAGCGATTTAACCATTGAAGTGCCGCGGAAAATTTTTAGAGCCGAACCAAAATCCGTGGTAGCGCAAATTGACGACGATAATTACCAGCTCATTTACAACGCTGAAGATGATGTGTATGCTGCGACCATCGTCCTGTCTAAGCCCGGTAAACACGTGGGGAAAATAATAGTAGATTATGGCGATGGTTTGGATATTCTGGATTTAACATTAGTTTCGCTACGCCCGGGTTTGGTAGCAAGTGATAATGGACCAGTGGATGGAGTGGAAATAAAACTTTTTAATGATAGGGATGAGTTGGTAGAATTTAAAAATCAACGTAATCCCTATTTTACTAACCAGGATGGATCATATGGCTGGACTGTACCAAACGGAAGGTACTATTTAGAGTTAACCAAAGCAGGTTTTTATAAACAAAAAACACCGGTTTTTGTAGTGAATAATAATATTGTTAATTCAGTTTGGACGTTAATTTCGGAACCAACTCCATTTTCTGAAATTATTGATGGTAATGCTAGTGTAAGTCGAAATATTCGAGAAATTTTTACTAATTTGGGAGATCGTTTTAAAATAATGGGTGCTCTCGCTGTGCAAAACTTATTGAAAGCAGCTCAAGCGCTGAAAGATTTTGCCGATAATCCTGCGGTAGAAAAAGCGGCGAGCCAGGTGGCAACACCAGGCGCAATCGCAGTAACAGCCGTCAGTGTTATTCCAGCTATTCCTTGGGCTGAGGCTGTGCCGCTTATTAAGTTTACTTTTTTCCAACCGATTATTTTGATTGGGCGACGCAAGCGTGAGCGCTGGGGACAGGTCTATAACGCCTTAAGTAAAATACCCGTTGATCTCGCTATCGTGCGTTTGGTGGACACTAAAACCGGTCGTATTGTGCAGTCGCGGGTTACCGATAAAAAAGGCCGCTACTATTTTACCGCGCCACCCGGTAATTATACACTCCAAGTTCTTAAAAATGACATGGTTTTTCCATCCAATATTTTAAAGAATGTTCAGAGTGATGGACGAAAAACGGATATTTATTCTGGACAGCAAATTGCGGTTAATGAAAACTACCCGGTTATTAGTTCCAATGTGCCACTTGATCCAAGCGGCATGATGAAACCACCAAGAAAAATTCAATTGGAAAATTTGGGGCGCAAATTTCAATCTTTATTTTCCGGAGCTAGTATTGTGGTAAGCGCAGCTTCACTACTTATCTCACCAAAATGGTATGTGGCAGC
>CAZQNF010000118.1:0-2825 GCA_964594675.1 uncultured Gammaproteobacteria bacterium
GCGAAAAAATGTGTTAATAATCAGGGATTTTACCAAAAAAAGTTCTGTTCGTCAATAAAGTAAAACCACTCTTAGGAGTAAGAGTGGTTTTGAGGGGTTAGGCGGCTTTTGTGATTTTTCCACTTTTAGAACCTGAAATTGGTGAAGGTGGAGGTTGTGGAGGTCGATTATTATTTTGTGTTATTGGAATTATGTCAGCTAATTTTTCCTGTTTAGTTTTAATAACTTCTAGAGTAATATCGTCTGCACGTTTATCTTTGGTCCGTAGATTTTGGTCGTTGCCGGCGTTTTGGTAAACGCTAGCGGCAAATTCAGCCAGTCCTTTGGCGATTTCGCCTGGGGATTTCGTATAATTCTTTTGTAAGTATTCTTGTATAGTTTTAAGAGAAAGAGCATCGGTTAAGCCGTCGGTACAAGGAAGCACTATTTCTCCAGGTTTAAGTTCGTGAATAGCCGTGTTAATTGCATCTGGATTAAATTTTTGAAAAGTAAAAATTCCAGATCCGGTGGCATTTCTACGTAAGCCTTTTAATAAGTTGCGAACCAGTTTGTCTGTAATGTTAGGAGAAACTTTTTCCGAAGTAAAAATATTATTTAAGACAAATTCTTTATCAGGAGGGGATAAAGGCTGACCGTCGGCGTATGTTAGTTTATCTGCCGCGGTTGCATTTTCTGTTATCCAAATTAAATTATCTTTTAATTTGGATGTAATGCCAAGTTCTTTAATTATTTTTGGGGATATTTTAGTTAAAATATTACTCATCGCAGAATCTGGTTGGAGTATCCAGTCAAGTTTTCCGTTATCTGGGTTGAAAGATAAAATACCACTATCTCCTAAACCTGCCGCCATAAGATAATTTCCGTCAATTTTTAATTGCAGAGCTGTTGTTCCCATTCCTTTATATTCTCCGCCACTTTTTTTAATAATATCTTTTTGTTTTTTTTCGTTTGATATAAGTTCTGTGTGTGCTTGGGCAAAAACTTGTTTCATTTCCTCCACTGTTTGTTCTCGTTGTTGAGGTGTGAGACCTTCTTTTTGGCTAAGGAGTGACCCAGGTTTTTTTGAAGCCTCAATAATAGTTCGAACAGTTATTTGAGCCGCCACATCTGCGCTGGAATATGATCCTACGCCATCACATATGGCATAAACATGCGCATCAGGATTTTTAGCAGAAGCGTCTTCGTTAGTGTTTGAATGTTCTCTGGAAGCGATGGTAAACGAAGCTGCTTCGAGAGTTGTTTCTGTTTCTCCGTGTATTTCTACAATTTCAAAATCTTTTTCAGTGAGTTCTTCTTCAGTGTCTTCCACTAAATCATTGGTGTCTCCCACAACCTCGTCTTCTGATGCCAACCCTTCGTTTAAAGTGGTTTCAAAGGATTCATCACTTGGAACTTTGATATCATCTTCTGCAAAATTAATCATCACATCTGGATGATCTTCCTCAATGGAATCTATATCAGCCATACTTTCTTGAGTGGGATCCTTTTTGGCGTATTCAATTTTTGCATTTTTAAACCTTTCTGGTTTACCACGAGGCTTAGCCGCTTGTCCTTGAGGGGAGGTAGTTAAATCTTCAAATGCAGAAAGATTATCCGGTGTTGTTGAGGTGGGGTAAGCAACGTCAAAAGCCTCTTGAAGCTCGGCTACTTGCTGGGCATAAGCCTGATTTTGGTCAAGTGCGGTAATAAAGTTGGTTACCACATTTTTGTCTTTGTCGTTTAGTGTGCGAACAAGCTCCTGGGCTCGTAACACTGCTTGGTTTTTTTCAGCTGAAGAAATATTAAGTGTTTGATAGATACGGCTTCCGATTTGGTGGGTGGTAGTAGGGAAGTTGACTTTTAGTAATTTCGCTGCCAGCTGTTTGGTGGTGCTGGCATCGGTAATAAGTTTTTGTCCGTTTTTTTGAACAGCATCTTTCAGTCGGTCATATGTTTGTACGGCTTCAGAACGGTCAGCAGCTGGAGCGATTTCTGAAGCGTTGTAGAGTTCTTGGAAACGAGCTGCTTGTTTTACATCAGCTCTATCGCTAGAACTATTATTTGGCATGTCAACACTTCTTATTTGTTGTAGTGTCTTGGCTAAAGCTTGGAGTTTTGTTCTATCAGCATTTGCGCCGGAGTCATTAACTTGGTCAGAAATGCGTTCTTCTATGGCTTGAGCTATTTCTCGGCGTTTCTCTGGGGTGTAAGCGGTAATTTGGGCTGGGGTCAAGGTTGAATAGTCATATTTGGCTAAAGGTTTGGCACTTAAAAATGCATCTATTTGCTCGTCAGTAACTGTGTCGGGAATTATAGGTTTAGAAGAGAATATATCGTCTAAAGATCGGTTTTCTTGAGGCCGTGTATTACTATAATCTACTTGTGGAAATGCCATATCAAGTTTTTTAGCGAGTTGATTTTCATCTGTATTGCGAAGACTGCCTAGTGCAGTTCTTAAACTATAAGATTTTTCAGTTTCTCCACCATCTTCAGCTAAACCGATTAAATCAAATAAGTGTGCCTCAGCAATCATATGATCTCCTATCTTAATATTGTGAATCACTTTATCTATTAATCCCGATTCCTTTTTCTTTGCGTTAGTTGTTTCTTCTATGTCGGATAACCTTCCTTGACTTAGTTCAAACTCAGCTTTTTTATTTTGTAAGCTTAAAAATTCTTTTGCGGCAGGGGAGTATTGTTCTGGTTTTTTAGTCGTTAATTCTTTTATAATTTTTCCTTGATCTGCAATTTTTCTCATAATTGCGTCTATCTCTGATTTTTTCGAGATATTAAAAGACCATTTTTGTATTTCTTAAAATTTTTGATTCTATCTATCTCTTGCTTGT
>CAZQNF010000119.1:0-2810 GCA_964594675.1 uncultured Gammaproteobacteria bacterium
GGCTGGTACCTTATACTCATTCAATTTATTACCGCTGGGCGGATTTGTAAAAATTAAGGGCGAAGATGCTACGGCGCACGGTGGGCAGGATAGTGATAGTTTTGCTAGTAAATCAGCTTGGAAAAAGACGATAGTAATTGTGGCTGGGGTATTTATGAACGTGGTGGTAGCATTTGTGTTTTTAACACTGGCGTATGGGATTGGTTCCGAGCAGCCTATTGATCCATCAGCTGATCTGCGTTATGTAACCAATCGTTATATTGAGGTGGAGCAGGTTTTGTCTGGTATGCCAGCTGAGCAGGTCGGGATAAAAGTGCAGGATAGGATAATGCAAGTTGATAGTCTTAAAAATCCGCGCTTAACTGAGCTCCAAGATTATGTAAACGCGCATAAAGATGGCAAAATTTCTGTAACCGTCATTCGCGAAGGGAAAGAAGAAAATTTTTCCGTGCAGCCAACCGTGTATAAAGATTCCGGGAAAGCTGGGCTGGGAGTGGGAATTGCCGAAATTGGCAAGGTAAAGTATCCCTGGCATCTAGCGGTTTATCATGGCGCGCAAAGTACGTTAAGTGGATTTAAAGCGGTTTTTGTAGGATTTTTTACCCTTCTAAAGAGCTTGTTCATGGGTAAAGGTGTAGGTGGTGATGTATCTGGACCAGTTGGTGTCGCGGTTATGACTGGAAAAGTAGCACGACTGGGAATAGTGTATTTGCTGCAATTTATGGCACTCTTGTCGCTTAATTTGGCGGTATTAAATATTTTGCCGATTCCGGCGCTTGATGGCGGACGACTGCTGTTTGTGATCATTGCGAAAATTATTGGTCGGCCGGTGACACCGAAAATTGAGCAGGTAGTGCATGGGGTTGGATTTTTACTCTTGATGGCGCTGGTATTATTTATAACAGTTCATGATTTGGTGGGGTTTAGAACACTTTTTAAGTAAATATGAAAAAAATAGTAGAGGGTATAAACTGTTATGATTTAGAAAAAATTCCAGAGCAATTTAAAAGACTGTTTGAAACTATGGTTGATCTCTATGGAGAAAAAACACCAGATAGTTTAGGGAAATTAAAATTTTTTTTATCGGCATTTCCTATAACTGAATTTAAAGAACTTGTTGTAGAGTATCAGAGTGAAGATATGGAAGCTCTTGGAGAGGAAACACCAGATAAGTTGGTGAGTTGTTTAGTCGCTATATTTAGCGAGAGAACTGGTGGTAAGGGTGATGTCTCGGCGTTTTTACAATTTTTAGTTGATAATCTTACAGTAAAATATGAAATTACAGCTCCAAAAATTAAACCAAGAAACTCTGGAAAAAATAAATAGTATCCAAAGTTTAGCTCTCTTAGAAGAGTTGGAAATGCAAATTTTTGGTCGAAAAAATGGGGAACTGACCGAGCTTTTAAAGCAGCTGAAAGATTTACCGCTGGAAGAAAAAAAGATAGCTGGACAAGTTTCTAATGAAGTGAAACAAGCTCTAGAGCAAGCATTTCAAGATAAAAAGAAAGAACTAAATGCTGGTGTGTGGGCCAAACAGCTCGAGAGTGAGCGTATTGACTTCACTCAGCCTGCCCTGCCAAAAAAAGAATTCGGACATCTGCACCCAAGCACAATTATTCAGCAAGATCTGGAAGATTTTTTTCTGTCCATGGGTTTTAGTATTGGTGACGGGCCGGAACTGGAGAGCGAATTTTACAATTTTACAGCCGTAAATATTCCGGAAAATCATCCGGCGCGCGATATGCAGGACACTTTTTATATAAAAGACCATGCTGGTTGGGTAATGCGAACGCATACTTCGTCGGTACAGGTGCGCGCTATGCAAAAATATGGTACGCCACTTCGCATGATTGTACCGGGAAAATGTTTCCGTAACGAAGCAACCGATGTGCGCCATGAACATACGTTTTACCAATTGGAAGGCGTGGTAATAGATAAAAATATTACCTTTGCGCATTTAAAAGGCGTGCTCGAAATGACCGTAAAACATTTGTTTGGGGAAGTGGCTGAGCTGCGTCTGCGACCGAAGTTTTATCCGTTTGTAGAGCCAGGCGTAAACGGCGAAGTGACCTGTTTTGTCTGTAAAGGAAAGGGCTGTCGACTGTGTAAAAATTCTGGTTGGCTTGAGGTTTTGGGTGCGGGCATGATTCATCCGAATGTTTTAAAAGCTGGGAATATTGATCCAAATGTGTACAGTGGATTTGCGTTTGGTTTTGGGTTAACTCGCCTCGTAATGCTTAAGTATGGAATTGAGGATATTCGACTTCTTGAAAGCGGTGATATGCGGTTTTTGGAACAGTTTTAATGATATTTAAAATATGCTTATCTCATTCAACTGGCTCAAAAAATACGTTAACCTTCCCGACTCGGTTTCGGCTGAGGAAGTGGCGGAAAAATTGAAACTAGCGACGGTGGAGGTCGAAAAAATTGAATATCTCGGTAAAAATCTCGAGAATATTGTGGTTGGAAAAATTTTGCAAGTAGAACAACACCCGAACGCCGACCGTTTGAAAGTCTGTAAGGTGGACGTTGGCAGTGAAGTGTTAAATATCGTATGTGGTGGCAGTAATGTGGCGGATGGTTTAAAAGTAGTGGTGGCGAAGCTCGGTGCAAAAGTGTTATGGCACGGAGAGGGCGAACCAGTGGTAATGGAAAAAACTGCTATTCGTGGCGTTGAGTCGCTCGGCATGATCTGCGGCGCAGATGAAGTTGGAATTATAGAACAATTTCCGAAAAAGTCAGAAAAAGAAATTGTTGATTTATCGAGCGTGGATGCTAAACCCGGCACGCCGCTCGCCGACGCGCTCATG
>CAZQNF010000120.1:0-2694 GCA_964594675.1 uncultured Gammaproteobacteria bacterium
GACTTAGATACTATGATTTTTTTGGTATTGCGCCTGGAACTATTGATGAAAATTCTAAGGAGTATTTGTATGATAAAAATCATCCCTATGCGCGGGTAACGGAATTTAAATTGCGCTTTAACGGGTTGCCGATTGTAGAACCCGGAACATACGATGTGGTTTTATCACCACTCTATTATGTTTATGTTGGGCTGCGCAAATTGCGACGACTGTTTTAATGTTCTCTATGACGGATCAAGCGACTATAGTAACGACATTATGTTTACTCTACGAACCACCACGTCTTTTGTTGGGACTCAAAAAACGTGGTTTTGGAGCAGCGAAGTGGAATGGTTTTGGAGGAAAGGTAAAACCTGGGGAAAGTATCGAGAGTGCGGCACGTCGAGAACTTTTGGAAGAGTGTGGTTTGATGGCAGAGCGCATGGAATTTTTTGGAAAATTTCTTTTTACCTTTACGAACGGCGATCCAAGTATTGAAATGCATGTTTTTCGTATACTTACGTATACCGGCGAAATTTTGGAAAGCGACGAGATGAAACCAGAGTGGTTTGAAATTTCTAAAATTCCGTATGCAGCTATGTGGCCGGATGACTGCCATTGGTTGCCGCTTTTTCTTAAAGGAAAAAAATGTGAGGGCGAATTTGTGTTTGATAGTTCGAGTGTTTTAATAAATTTTTCTCTAAAATTAGCAGACATCTAAGAACAGGTGAATGCTTGACAAAATCCTGCTAAAATACTACTTTTTTTTGAGATTAATTTTTTAAATAAATTAGTATGGCTGCAGAACAACCGGTGTTAGAACGTGAGTGTGAAGTTAAAATTAGAACATTAGCTGTTGAAACAGGCGGAAATACAGTTAGCGTACATTTCGGCGAAGAATCTTTTATTTCAGTTGATGGAAAAGATAAAAGTATAGTTGTTCCTTTGTCTGCCGAGCAAGTAGAGAAATTACAAATAGGTTTACAAGCCGAAAAAAAGGGTGGGTCCAAAGAAATTGAAAGGAAGTTTTTGGTAAACTTATCCCAGTTACCTGAAGGTTGGGACAAAAACCCCAATGTTATTGTTCAAGGTTATGTCGCATTGGCTGAAAATGGTACGGAAATTCGTGTTCGACAAAAAGGCAATAAATTTTACTTTACTATTAAAGGTGATGGAACATTAATTCGTTCTGAAGTGGAAATAGAATTGACGCAGGAGCAGTTTGGTCAGTTTATACCATTTATTAATGATCGAACTGTCGAAAAAGTGCGTTATCCAATGCCTTATGGTTATCAAGCTTCAGATGGTGTAAAAGCTCAAGTTATCGTTGAGTTTGATGTATACGGTGGAAAATTAACTGGTTTCCCCTCTACGGCAGAAGTAGAGTTTAATAATAAAACTGGTGCAGATCAATTTGTTAAGCCTGCATTTTTAGGAGATGATGTTACGGATAGAAAGGATTTAAAGAATAAAAATTTAGCGATCCGGTCACGAGAGAGTACTTTAAATCTCATTCTTAGTCTGAGTGGTAAATTGGATACTTCTCTTCTGAGGGTAATTACAAACCTTGAAGAGCGAAAATTCACAGTTTCTGTTAGGTTAAAACAGCCACTTACTTCTGAGGATGCTGCGGTTATTAATAATATTTTAAAGAATCAGCAAGATCTGACTAGACCGACTTTCACTGGTCGCGATTTATCTCGTGAAGACTTGTCTGTTCTAACCAGTTTGTCGAGCGTTGTATTTGTACAAGCTTCAAAACAACTCCAACCGGTTTAGCTAGAATAAAATTATAAAATAGACTGGTTTTAAAAACCAGTCTATTGTTTTTTATCCAATCACCTTATCAATAAGTCCGTATTTCTTCGCAGCTTCCGCCATCATAAAGTTGTCGCGGTCTGTATCTTTCTCGATGATCTTAATATCTTTGCCGGTGTGTTTGGCAAGAATTTTATTGAGTGTGTCTTTGGTTTGTAAAATGCGCTCGGCGTGAATTTTGATATCGCTCGCTTGTCCCTCCATGCCACCCATCACCTGGTGGATCATAATCTCGGAATTTGGCAGAGCAAAACGTTTGCCTTTGGCGCCACCAGCGAGAAGTACTGCGCCCATACTGGCAGCGAGTCCCACGCACATGGTGGAAACGTCAGATTTTACGTACTGCATGGTGTCGTAGATAGCAAGACCGGCCGTAACCGATCCGCCGGGGGAATTGATATAGAGTTTAATGTCTTTTTCCGAGCTTTGGTTATCGAGAAAGAGGAGTTGGGCGATAATCACGTTGGCTACCTGGTCGTCAACGGCCGTGCCCAGGAAAATAATTCGGTCTTGTAACAGGCGTGAATAAATATCGTAGGCGCGTTCGCCGTAATAGGTTTTTTCGATAACGGTGGGGATGAGGTATTGGGATTGTAAGGTTTTAGGGGTATTCATATAGCGTAAGGAATAAAGCAATATTTGCTAGAGCTATATTATCACACTCCGTCGAGAGTGACAATACTAAAGTAGATTACTTTAGACTTCAAACTCATCTTCAAGTATAGAAATGGTGATCTCTTTTTCGTTTAAACGGATAACAAATCGACGCTCGTCATGCTGAGGTAGTGTGGGGTAGATTGTTACAGCACTAAAAACCCCCGTGCTGTTATAGCAAGGTGTACCTTTAAAAGTTCCTTTTTGGTTATAAAATAGCAATATTTTACAAATTTCTGCAGG
>CAZQNF010000121.1:0-2636 GCA_964594675.1 uncultured Gammaproteobacteria bacterium
GTTTTATTTAAAAGCAAAAACATCCCAACTGCCAAAGAAATTTGCACAGCACAGCTTTTACAATTGGTAGAAAAAATTACCACAGCCAAAACCGACAACACAGACCTGAGCGAATATATGCCCCTCATCGAGGAAAAACTTTCAGCTCTTAGTCGCACCGAACTTATCCATCATCTGGTGAGCGTAGAACTTGGACGATTTATTAATTTCTATAAAAACCTTCCAGACATTCATACCCCAACCGTAAAAGAAGCAGAAGCCACTCCTTATAAAAATAAACTCTTTCAAGAACGACCATATTCTCCGGAAAACATGGCTCGCCTAAAGATAAATATCGGTCGCCGCAGTGGATTTTCCATACCAAAACTTTTTGACTTGGTAAATTCTGTCAGAAGCATTAAAGGCATTCAAATTGGAACTATCACCATTGAAAATGAACAGACTTTCTTTGAAGTCGATAACAGCCATACACCCACCTTTATAAACTGTTTAAGCGGCAAAATTCTGAATGGCATCACCCTGCGCGTAGAATTTTCTAGCACGAATACTAAAACTTATAATCCCCCACCCATCAACAAACCCATTCTCACACCAAAATCTTTTGCCCCTCATTCTCTCACCGCTCCCGCCAAAAGAAAAAAATTTTCAAAAAAGTAGGAAAACATACAACTGGAACGAACTTTTGTAAGCTCTCCCTCATGTGCTGAATTTTTTGTATAAAATTTATGAGCATTATTAATGCCATGCTATAATGCATTTATGTATTTTAAAATTCATGTTTTAAGAAAAAAAATATGGTTAAACCTAAAAAAATAATAAGCGCAGTGCTCGTTGCTGGACTTTTTAGCATTACCCCGGGGTTTGCTCTGGCTGCTACGATCGTCGGGAATAATGTTTCAGTTGGAGGTACTCTCGGAGTTACTGGTGCGACAAATCTCTTAAGCACGCTCTCCGCTGGAGCTTCTACCCTTGCAAGTGCCTCAATTACCGGTGCAGCCACGGTGGGCTCTACTCTGGGAGTAACGGGTAATACCACTGTTGGCGGAACGCTTGATGTAACTGGAAATACATCTTTGGGTGGAACCCTCGCGGTGACGGGAGCCACTACTCTTGGTGCAGCTACGACCATTACCACAGGTGGCTTAACGGTAAGCGCCGGTGGAGCTGCTATCACCGGAACAACTGCAGTTACTGGCAATGCTACCGTAAGCGGTACTCTTAGCGTAACTGGCGCTAGTACTCTTGCAAGCGCTACCGTTACCAACAACGCTACTGTCGGCGGTAATTTGTCTGTAGTCGGCACTCTTACTGCCGGAACCTTTACTCCAAGTAGTTTAGCAGTTACCAATAATACTTCGGTTGGTGGAACATTAGCTTCAACGGGTAATTTTGCTGTCAATACCAACAAATTTACAGTAGCGGCAGCAAGCGGTAACACTGTAGTTGCAGGTACGCTTGGAGTTACTGGTGCAACCACTCTTGAGAGCACTCTCTCAGTTGGGGCTTCAACTATCGCTAGCGCAAGCATCACAGGCAACGCGACGGTTGGTGGAACGCTGGGCGTAACAGGTAATACGACAATTGGTGGAACGCTTGCTGTAACCGGAGCACTCACTGCCGGGAGTTTTTCGCCAAGCAGCTTGGCAGTAAGCGGCACTAGTCCCAGTTCTATTGTAACAACCTCTAATACAGCCGGAGCTATTACACTTAATGCCAATGGCGGAACATCCGAAACAGTTCTTATTCGCTCCCAACAGGGCTCAAGCGCCACTTCTATTAACCTCGTTTCTACTGCCGGAGGCATTACCCTAAACGGTTCAGGAACAGTTGCCATAACAAATAACGCCAGCATCGGTGGAACCATAGCCGTGGAGGGAACTGCTGCTTTAAACGGCGGACTGAGTATTGGCTCAACTCCAGCTACGATAACTCGACATTTTTCCGCCACAGCCTTCTCTTTTGATATGCCAGCCTCTAATACCGCGGGCTGCCAAGCTGCAGCAATTGGAATTGGCGGCGTAAATCTGGGCGACCTCATACAAGTGGCTCCGTCCGCTGCTGACAGTGCTTGGGACCACGGTGTTTTATGGGCTATACCCAACGGCACTAACAGCGCCAGCCTAGTATTTTGCGGCGATGATACAAATCCTGATCCGGCTTCCATGAATTACACGTTTTATGTATGGAAGCATTAAAATCCCATACCACGAATAACTTATTTCTTATGAATAATTTTAAGGCATCTGCCAAGAAAAATTTTGATGAAAAAAATCGCAGGCTTCGTAACAATAGCGGTGAAAACTCCAAACCGTTTATGTACCCCGCTACCTGCACATCATGCGCCGAACCGTGTCAAATTCCCTTTAAACCAACTGAAGGTAGACCCGTATATTGCAGCAACTGTTTTGCACTGCAACAAAATAATGATTCTCAAATAGATACCAAAAAATCTTTCAAGTCAGATTTTTCCAGCCATAAACAAAAATTTCAAGCCGAGTGCCATAAATGTGGAAAAAACTGCGAAGTCCCTTTTCGACCTCTCCCTGGAAAAAAAGTTTTTTGTTCCGAATGTTTTGACAAAGATATTAATGCCGGAGTTAAAAACATTGGCCAAATAAACGATCAGTTTGTTACAC
>CAZQNF010000122.1:0-2614 GCA_964594675.1 uncultured Gammaproteobacteria bacterium
CCTCAGAGCAGGTTCAAATATTGGAAACCAAACTCAGTGCCTTTGAACAACAAACTACCGCTGAGGTGAGTGTTGCGACCGTTAACGCACTGGGAGACGAAACAATTGAAGATTATGCCGTGGAGCTTTTTAAGGAGTGGGGTATCGGCAAAAAAAAGTCCGATAATGGTGTATTGCTTTTGGTTGCCAAAGATGATCGCAAACTCCGGATTGAAGTTGGTTATGGCCTCGAGGGAGCGGTAACGGACGCATTTAGTTCGCGACTTATTAGTCAGGTTATAACGCCGGCGTTTAAGCAGGAAAATTACTATGATGGAATTGATCAGGCTACTTCCGCACTTATGAAGCAAATCCAGGCAGATTATCCGGTGGAAGCGCCGGCCGTTCAAGCCGACTCGGCAGTACAACAATATTTAGGTTATATTAATTATTATATTTTTCCTGTCTGGATTGGCGGGTTAATCGTATCTTTCTTTTTCTTTAGGAAAGCTTGGTGGGTTGGTCAGGGGTTTGTTTCATTCCTGGGCGGATTAACGATGGCTGCGTTTTCGGGATCGTGGCTGTTTGGTTTCATGGCATTTTTTATTGGTTGTATTTTTTTGTTTGTAAGTAAACGTTTAAAATTCAAAAGCGGCGGCAAGGGAAGTGGTGGTTATTGGGGTGGGGGATCAGGTGGCAGTTCTCGCTCTTCGAGTAGCTTTGGCGGTGGGAGTTCCGGTGGGGGTGGGTCAAGCGGGAGTTGGTAGGTCTTTTAAGGTTTTATTTATGAAAGACATTGAAAATATAATAGATGTAAGAATTGATGTGGCGAATGAGGCGGATGCGTTGGGAATCGCTCGCGTTCAGCGTGCGGTTTGGCTAACAACGTATCCAAATGAGGAATACAATATTTCTGCCGAAGACATTTTGCAAAGAGATTTTATGAGTGTGGAGAAAATAGAAAGACTCAAAAAAAGATTAACTGAAGATCGGGAAGTGTATCGGTTTTGGGTGGCAAAAGATACGGCTGGGGAAGTGGTGGGGTATTGTCTCGCAAACAAAGACGTCAAAAATTATAAAATAAATGCTCTGTACGTTTTATCGGAGTATCAAGGTCGAGGTTTGGGGAAAAAATTGATGCGTTGTGCTCTTGATTGGCTGGGAAATGAAAAAGAAATCGTGCTCGATGTGGTAACATATAACCAAAATGCTATTGGTTTTTATACATCGCTCGGGTTTCACTTTACTGGCGATTCAACCCCGGCTGAAGAGCTCGCTAAATTACCATCAGGTAAAACTATGCCTGAGCTGCGTATGATAAAATCATTTGAACAGAAAATATGAAAACTGTTGAGTCCCGCCAAATAAGCGATTTTTTTGCTTATGCTCAAAGTTTGACATCGGAAACTTTCGATGGTTGGTTGCAGCCGACTAATTTAGCTCAGAAAAACCGACGGATTTTCCAAGGTTTTGAGATTGTAGATTCGCTAGATCAAGGAGTGGTTCCAGGTGTAGAGGTTTCTTTGGTTGCTATAAAAGAACCCGGAAAATATCCTCAGCATGTTCATCAGAATTCTGATGCCTTTTTTGTCATTACTTCTGGCTCAGCGATTTTTTTAAGCGGCAGGCTTCGTCGACCAGTACAAGTTGGTGATCGGTTGTCTATTCCACGGGGGACTGCTCATGGGTTTGAATTGTCTGAAGGCGAGGCATTGCAGTTTATTTCTTTCCAATCGCCTCCGATTCGTGATGTCAGTACGGGAGAAGAAGATTTTAAGTTAGTTGATCTTATTTAATATGTTAAAAGTTGTTGTGGTCGATTATGGGGGAGTGTTATTTAGTACTTCTAAATCTATTTATGAAACCCTCTTACATAAATATGGCTATGACCCGGAAAAAATTCGTTCAGTCATAAAATCCGATCAAAGGTTAGATGCGTTAAAAGGAAATATTTCCGATGAGGAGTTTTGGGCGTGGGGGAAAGAACAATTGCCGAATGAATACGATATTAAAAAAATACGTCAGGATTATTACGACAGCTTTGTACTTGATAAGACAGTTTTCGATCTTATTACAAAACTAAAAGTTTGTTTTTCTATTATTGCTTTTTCCGGCAATATGAGAACTCGAGTTGATTATCTCGATCAAAAATATGATATTCGGAGAATTTTTGATAAAGAAGTTTTTAGTTTTGACTGCGGGTATACCAAGCCGGAAAAAGAATTTGTGCAAAAAATGATTGCGGTGGCCGGTTGTTTGCCGGAAGAAATTGTGTATATAGATGATAGCGAAGAGGCAGCCCAGGCTGCTGAAGATGTGGGAGTTAAAGCGGTAATATATGAAAAAGGGAAGATAGATCGGCTGGTGAAAGATTTAGTGGTTTTAGGTATTAGTATTTAATGTATGCAATATTCTATTGTAACTACCCAAGCTGGTAAGGGGTACGAACTTCTCGACAGTGGTGATGGTGAAAAACTTGAACGTTATGGCCAAGTTATAGTTTCACGACCCGATCCGCAGGCATTGTGGCCGAAATTAAAACCTGAGGTATGGAAAAATGCCGATGCTGTCTTTACTCGGGAAACCAAAAATGCCGGTTGGAAATTCAAAAAAAATATTCCCGAAAAATGGCCGA
>CAZQNF010000123.1:0-2609 GCA_964594675.1 uncultured Gammaproteobacteria bacterium
GCATACTAAATAATTTTTACAAAAAACCGACTGCCTTTTTGCACGACACTACCCGGCTTTATAAGCATTTCAAAGGTGTTTACTTTTTCATCGTCTACTTTTACACCACCCTGATTTATCACTTGCCGCGCTTCGGTTTTACTTTTTACAAATTTTGCTTCCACCAAAACCGTCACTAAGTCGTAAGCACTTGGCGTAAGCTCGGCAATTACTTCGGGTTTATCTTTGCTTTGGATAACACTGGAGAAATATTCTTTTCCGACCTCAGCCGCTTCTTCGCTTAAAAAAGTTTTGGTAATTTCGTAAGCCAAACGCAGTTTAAAATCTCGTGGATTCGTAGTTTTATCTTTTTTCATTGCTTCAATCTCAGCCGTCGGCACTCTGGTACACAACTCAAACCCTGGCCAAATCATACCATCGCTCCAGCGCATCACCTTACCAAACATATCTTGGGGCGAGTCGGAAAGCGCGATCATGTTGCCTTCAGTTTTTCCCATTTTTTTACCACTTTCGTCAGCAAGGAGCCTAACAGTTAAAACAAACTTTTCTTTATGCAGTATTTCTTTCATGAGCGTTCGGCCGGCCAGCATGTTGAATGTTTGGTCGTTGCCGCCAATTTCACCGTCCACGTTCATAGCTACACTGTCGTAACCTTGCATGAGCGGATACAAAAATTCGTGGAGGTAAATTGGTTTAGGAGAATTAATTCTAATCGGATTTTCACCTTCATGGAAATCTTTATCAAAATAAATTTTTTGGCATTTAGCACACTCCTTTGGCAAAGTAACTGTTGACCCAGTTTCCACACTACGATAACCTCCTTCTTCAGCTTTAGCAAAAATATAGATTTGTTCTGATTTACAATTTGGACAAATATAAGTAAAGGCCATTCTCTTTTCAAACATATCTCTCTCCAGCATCTGCTGCACGGTAAAATGCGAAGACAGTTCGACCACATCCGCCATAGTCATTTTGGCAAGCCAATCGCTGTTAAATTTTATCTCAGCTGGATTTTCCCCATCAAAACGAATCAAGCGCTCGGCCTGCTTTTTATATTCTTTACAATTTTCGAGCACTTGCTCCCGAGTAAGTTTTTGGCGGGCTGAAGATTTATCGGTGGGGTCGCCAATCATGCCGGTAAAATCCCCAATCAGCATAATAATTTTATGCCCCAAATCCTGAAATTCACGCAGTTTAAGGAGTGTAATACCGTGCCCAATATGAAGAGTGGCGGCAGTTGGATCGTAGCCGGTATAGAGAGTAAGCTGCGAACCAGCCTGCAATTTTGCTTTCAAAAAATCAAGCGATGGGTAAATATTTTCCCGACCACGTGTAAGAAGTTCATCAATTTTTTGAGGATTGGTATGTACTATCATAATTTAAATTTTAATTATTTTCTTTTGAAGGAACTGGTAATTGAATTTCAAAAATAGTTGATAAATCATCATCTGTTAAAATTTTTTCCAGACGTTCGCGATCCACCAAAGATACGTTGGCAGTAAAAGAAACTTTACCACAAGTACCAGAATTAAGATCTTTCTTTCTTGAAGCTACACAAATACTAGCTTTGGCTATACCTTCCAACCGCTCAGGAGCCTGAGCCAGGCCAATCCCGGAACTTCCTTCGCCACTCACACCTTTTTTAAAAATATACTCATCAGAATCACTGTTTAACTGATCACTCATCATTCCTACCCCATTATCAGTAACTTGTAAACGCAGTTTGTCAGGTTGGTTTTCAATAGTAAACTTCACTTTTTTTTCTCCTGCTTGCACAGAAAATCTACAGGCATTTCTTATAATATTAAATACTATATTAAGCACTACTGGCGGAATAAATGCTGAATTTTCAATTGAAAAACGGTCTAGCTCCCCTAAAGGATTATACCCTCTTCTATTCAGATCTGAATGTATGTCTTTTTGCATCTCTATATTTAGGCGTTTTTCAAAAGAGCTAATTACTTGGTTAGCAAAACTGCTTTGAACCAGTTCTTGCTCAGCCCAACGATGTTCACTTGCATGCAATTTATGCGACAAAACATCCTCCATTATTAGAGAAAACTCAACCCAAAGCGATAAAACTTTTTGAAAAGACTCTAGAGGAGGAATAGAATCCTTACTATTTATTTTTCTTCTAAAATTTTGCAAACTAAAACTTAAACCTCCCCAAAGCGTACCGATATCATGGTCAAAAAACTTTGCGAAATCTAAATCTTGTTTTAGAGTACTAACATCTATTTTATCCGGATAATCCCTATCGTCAATACTTTGTAAAATTTTTTTTAAATCCTCAATGGACAAACATTCTACTAATCGCGGGTAATGCATCCTCCGAAAATTACGTACAGATTGTAAAATTTGGTAAATATTTGCACTATTTCTTTCATAGTCCACTGCAGCAGCACCAATCATTCTACTTCTTATACTAGTCATATAACTGGAATTAATTTAAATTTCTTAACTGATTACCAAGCTTTTCCACCTTCTCCTGTTGATCAGATAATTTTTTTCTTTCCACCTCAACCACCGCTTCCGGGGCATTTTTTACAAACTCTTCGTTAGACAGTTTTTTGTCCAGGGTAGCAACATATTTTTTTGCTTCTTCCAGC
>CAZQNF010000124.1:0-2601 GCA_964594675.1 uncultured Gammaproteobacteria bacterium
CGGGACGATAGGTTCGTTTATCCGCATTAACGGTAATAGTTAACTTTTTATCTTCGGTATTATAAATCGTTGCCTGTTCGCTGGACCAAGGATTGGCTTTTACTTCGTGGTAAACCGTTCCATCAAACCAAGCGCCGTACACAACTGCGTTTGGAATGTATTCGTCGGTAAAAGGAAATTCAAAATGCGGGCTGTTTTGTATTTTGTAATTTATAAGCCCACGTTGTGCCGCATAGAACAAAAACTGACCTGGTTCATTATTTAAACTATTGCCGTTGCGTAAAAAATCAGCTCTTACTATGTCGCCTAGCTTATACGTACTGTTTACCCCGTCATTCAAGTGTAGAGAATAGTTTTTATATGCACTAGACGATTCTTCGTGGGTATAGAAACTATTATAAACAGTATCTTTTCGGCCACCGGCATCCTGAGCCGTAACATTAATTCCATAATCGCGCCCAAGAGTCACTGGCAAAGTCATATCAAAGGTACCTTCACTATTCGTTACGCCTGACAAATCTGGCAGATTATCAGTAAATGGTTGGTAGGAATAAGTTTTTTGTGTACGTTTGTTAATAAAATCATAATATTGACCAATCTCAGTTTGGACATAGGTAGTAGCTGAGATTTTTATTACTAATGGAATATTTTTGGCTGGAGCGCCTAAATAATTTTCGGGAAAAACACCTGCCCCATTATTAAGCTTATCAATAATAATTTTATTAACCTTAACATGTACTTTAGCTGTTGAAGAATTTACCTGAGTTATAGCAGACTTTACACCAACTTCAGCAGGAAATACCGTCAGAAAAGATTCCCCTTGTACATTTGACTCTTCGGCGGTAGCTGGATCTACTTTTATATTGTAGGTGGCTGGTGAGTAGTTGGAATTATATACGATAGGCAGATGAAGTTTGGCCTCCCCATCACGGTTTACAGAAAAATTTTGTTCTGCGCCATAATTGAAACTGTATTTTAACCCAACATTAGCAACCGGTGTCCCGTCAAAAAAGTTGGTCTTAATTTTTATATCGGTTCCGTCTTTGGCGAAGACAGCTTTTTTAGCTGGGGTAACAGTAATTTGATACGGAGGTTTGATGTATTTAGTAATTTGAATACCGCGCGATAAAATAATATGGTCTTGAGACATGATTTGCAGAGTATCATAAGACGTAATAGCACTTTTAATTTTAAATTCACCACTAAAATTACCGTATTTATCAATCGTAATTGATTGCTCATCCACCACGGCCGACATAAATTGCGCTTTTACATCTTTAATGGCGTCGTGATTTTTACTCTGCAAGAATCCCCAAAAACGCACAGTATCATTTGGCTGGTAGGTAGTGCGATCCGTATAAAGATACGACCAATAATTTTCCGGATTAAACGTATCCCAGGTGCTTTCTAGTTGGGTTGTCAGTGGAATAACAGCCGAGCTATTTTTTGCGCTTAACACTAAATAGCGATCTTTAAGCAAATCACTACTCTCAACACTTGCGGATGATTTGGTGTCAAATAGCATAGCGCCTTGGGCATCGGTTTTTCCGAGGAGTTTATTTTCCTCAGATAATTTTACCTCCACGTTACTCGCCGGATTATTGGTGGCACGGTCATTTACCCACACCAAAGTTTTGGTTTTGGTTTGGGTCAGATAGGTTACTAAATCGGTAATCTGCAGGAAGAGTTGCTCGTGGGAATAATTATCACCCGAAAGTTGTACCAGATAATAGCCGGCGGGCAATTTTTTTGGAAAAATTATAAACGACCGATAATCATATGCTGTGGGTTTAATATCAATAGTTAGCGCCTTATTAAGGTTATTTGTAGAAACATCGGGACGTTTGGCTTGCGACCAGGTCGGCAGAGTATCGGCAGTTTTCAAAGCTCCAACAAAATCTTGGGCGCTTTTAAAAGCGTATACTTCCAGATGCGCAACTGGGGCTGGCTCAGTCGTACTATCACGGCCAATCGGTAAAGCCGGAGTATCCTTAGTACTATACTCTATATAATTCGTCACAAAACTGCTTGCTTGATTATAATTATTTGTGTCAGTTAAAACAGTTTCAAAACGAAATGTATAATCTTCAGTTAACGTATCGCTAGAATTTTCTACTGGCAAACCTTTCTTAACGGTAACTTGGTAAATCGCTCCCAACACTAACGGTTGTTTTGGCACAAACACAACGGTATTGCCATGACGCTCGAACCCTCCAGGTACGGCTGGCGTAATACTAAAATATTTTTCAAAATCTTTTATGTCCGGGCGAGTAAAGGTTACTTCAATTCCGGTGGTAACCGGCACGCCCGAGGTTCGGTCAGCCGGCAGGGTACCTCGCACAGCAAAAATATCTTTTACCTGGAAAACCCAAGAATAATCATATGGCAGAGTTACACCTGTACTGTTTACATAGCTTGAATTAATGAGTACGCGATAGAGTGATTTATTTTGGAGAGGGCGTTCTGGAATAACTACAAACTCAGTAGCACTTTTTGTCTCAACAGTAAAAGGAACTTCGGGCAGGATGTGAATATTTTTTTCTAAAACATCTTTTTCAATAATTCCATTTCTTAACTTTCCAGTTTTGAATAAAAACTAGA
>CAZQNF010000125.1:0-2566 GCA_964594675.1 uncultured Gammaproteobacteria bacterium
GGTATAGATACTACATAAGAAAAAGATTTGCGTGGCTCGATTGGTAATAAAAAAGTTGAGGTCGATGTGATTGGAAAAGAGCAATCAGTGCTTGAAATTCAAGAGCCAACGCCCGGTAAAAATTTGGTTTTATCGATTGATGCCGAGGCTCAAGCTGAGCTGCAAAAAGATTTGCAGACCCAGCTTGATAAAATTGGTAAAAAACGCGGTTCAGCGATTGCCATTAATCCGCAAAATGGCGAAATTATCGCTTTGGTGAGTTTGCCAGCTTTTAATAATAATGATTTTTCCGGTGGCATAAAAACCGATATTTATAAAAAATATATCGAAGATTCGGATCGACCTTTGTTTAACCGAGCTATTGCGGGCACCTTTCCTTCCGGGTCAACTATTAAGCCGGTCATGGCTGCGGCTGCGCTCCAGGAAAAAATTATTACCGAAGACACTACGGTTTTAAGTGTTGGGGGTTTTAAAGTGGGTGGGGTAATGTTTAAAGATTGGAAAGTCGGCGGCCATGGTATTACGAATGTGGAAAAATCCTTAGCCAATTCCATTAACACTTTTTATTATTATATTGGTGGTGGCTATGGCAACTTTGTTGGTTTGGGTGTTGATCGGATTGCCGAGTATCTCAGAAAGTTCGGTTTGGGTCAAAAAACCGGGATTGATTTACCGGGCGAAGCCGAGGGTTTGGTTCCAGATCCGGCCTGGAAAAATTCTAAACTGGGCGAAAGTTGGTATATTGGGGACACGTATAATCTGTCTATCGGCCAAGGGTTTTTGCTTGTCACACCGCTTCAGGTGGCAGTCTGGACTGAAGCTGTGGCCAATGGAGGAAAAATTTTTACACCCCAGATCGTTCATAAAATCGTAAATCCAGTCGACAAAACTGAAAATGTTGTGCCGGCTTCCCCGCCAAAAAGTGTTGATATTTCAGAAGATAACATTAATATTGCTCGTAAAGGTATGCTTGCCTGTGTGCAGTATGGCAGTTGCCAATCACTTAAACTTCTGCCGTTTTCTACTGGCGCGAAAACAGGTACGGCTCAGTGGAATAACAATAGTTTGTCTCATGGTTGGTTTACGGCTTTTGCACCTTACGAAAATCCACAAATTGTGGTTACAGCTATGATCGAAGAAGGTGGCGAAGGTGGTATTGTTACCATGCCGGTCGCGAGAAATTTTCTCTCGTGGTGGGGCAAAAAATATTTGCCGAAAAATGCACCTTGACAAAGTTTCAGGTTTTGTAGAGAATAGGAGAAAGAAACCAAAATATTTTGCTATTTAAAGCTTCATTTATTAAAAAATAAACATTTCTTCTATGGAAGACAATATTCAATACGTTTCAGCGCAAAGCCTCAAAAAATTACAAGAAGAACAGGAAGAGCTTAAAAATACCACTATTCCTAATATTGCCAAACTTATTGATGAGGCGAAACAACAGGGAGATTTGTCAGAAAATGCCGAGTACCACGCGGCTCGCGAAGATATGGCTTGGGCGCAAGGACGGCTTGCGGAACTGGAAAATATTATTAATAATTCTCGAGTCATTAATCATAAAAATAATGGTACGATTTCTGTGGGTAGTACAGTTACATTAAAAAATGGTGATAAAACTAAAGAATACAAAATTGTTGGTCCACAAGAAGTGAACCCGGGGAAAGGTCTTATTTCTAATGAATCGCCAATTGGTTCTGGACTCATTGGTCACCAAATAGGGGATAAGGTAGAAATTACGACTCCAGGTGGTAAGCAAGTGTATGAAATTGTAAGTGTGGAATAAGTTTATTCAATATTGATATTATTCAGTTAATAAATCAAATCATTACCTAATTTTAAATGAGTTCACGATTGAACTCATTTTTATATAGATTTTTTGACTTATCTAAGCGATTTCGCTATAATTCCACCATATTTACTTATTTATGCTCGAAGAAAAAAACGAAGAAAATTATCTTAACGAAGAAGATGTCCGTCTTAGCCACTTACAAGCCTTCCAAACCCAAGGACTAGCTACTTTTCCGGCGAGTACTCGCCGCACGCACACCTTGCTTGGAGCTAAAGAAGCGCCTGAAAACACTTCCGTAATAATTGCCGGGCGCATTGTCGCTAAGCGCGAAATGGGGCGTTTAGCTTTTGTTCATCTCCAGGATGAAAGCACTAAATTACAAGTGGCTTTTTCCGAAAAAGAACTCGGCAAAGAAACCTATAGTTTTTTTACCAAAAATCTCGATATTGGTGATTTTGTCGAAATTGAAGGAGACATGTTTATTACCCACAAAGGCGAAATTACTACCCTTGTTAAAAAATGTACCTTGCTCACCAAAACCTTGCTGCCGCTCCCGGAAAAATGGCATGGACTAACTCATACCGAAACACGTTATCGCAAACGTTATCTCGATCTTATCGCCAACGAAGAATCCATGCGTATTGCCAAGATCCGCAGCTTGGTGGTAAAAGCTATCCGTAATTATTTTGACTCTCAAGGATTTTTTGAAGTGGAAACACCTATTTTGCAGCCTATTTACGGAGGCGCTAACGCTAAACCCTTTGTCACGCATCATAA
>CAZQNF010000126.1:0-2566 GCA_964594675.1 uncultured Gammaproteobacteria bacterium
GAACTAGACCCTACAATACTTGCAGCACCAAACCTAAAAAGTGAATCTTCCCCCTCCATCGACTCTTCTTTGGAAATAGTTTATGAATCAGCTGCTTCAAAACCTGAAACCACACCACCAACCACGCCCAACTCACCACTTTCTTCACCGCCTGTTGTTGAGACTGACCCAAAGGTTCCGGTAAAAACCCCTCAATTCTTGAGTCGAATTTTGCCTTTTATTAAAAACCCTCGTTTACAAGGAATACTCTTGGGTTTAAGTATCGGGATTTTAGGTGACAGAACTTTCAAAAACGAAACTCCTGTCCCACCTAAGCCGCCGACCGTTTCCAGCTTAGCCGAAAAAGGCATGCCTCGCCATCAAGCGCCACCTACCTGGGAAGTTGCCCCCATTCCACCACTGGAAACTGTGCCCAAAAATGAATCCCTTGATTTAAAAAAACGTGCATTTAAAACTCCAGAAAGGATTGCTCGATTTTTAATGAACCAATGGATCAAAGAATGGTATAATGAATACGATGTTACCTGGGAAAACGACACGTCGCCTCATCTGCGCATCAACTGGACGAACAATCGAAAAAAGTATTCTCTTCAAAATAAACAAATGCAAGCCTTGCTGCAGGAAAAACTTTTTAAAGCACTGTCTTCCGGAAATTCAACGTTTTTAACACCCTACAGCTTAGAATTTTCCTTCTCCCAAGAAAAACCAAATAAACTCCAATTTCACTACAACCGAGTTCTTTTGCACCAAACTCTTACTCAACAAGCCTATAATTTCCTTCATCCTGTAGCCGAAAAAAGACCGCCACCGCCTATTGAAGACCACAGTCTTCCGACACCCCGATCTCCACAAAAACAATTTTAATTTTTATTCAAACTAAAAAATATATGGGATTAACTGATTTTTTTTCAAAAAGACCACCGGAGGGATCTTCTCGTGAAAGAAAACCATCTGACAATGTTGCTAATCATAACAAACCACCTCGAGGCGTTCTTGTTTTTTCTCCTGCTGCTGAAAGAGTCCTGACTCAAATTTCTAAAGCCAGCGAACGTTCGGGTGATGGGAATATTCGAGAACCACAAGAATATGTAAATATCGGACCAGAACTAACCACAGAGATTGCTCGGCTAAGAGCTGAACTACAAAAATTAGAGGAGCAAAAAAAAGAAGCTGAAATATCAAAATTAGGTAACATAATTAGAAGAGAAACTGAAATTAAAGAAAGGCTTAAGGTTATTACAAAGGCTCTTCAAAAAGAATTATAACAAAATAATTAAAAAATGAGGCTTAACCCTCGTTTTTTAATTTACCTTCTTTTGCCAAAACTATACACGCCATCAATCACCCCTGGCCGACCTCCTCTGTCTGAAATAATCACAACTTCTGATTCTGGTTTTTGATCATTTCCATCTGGATTATTATTTTCACTTCCAGGTTCAGAATACCCTCTGTCTTTTGGTTCTTCTTGATCTGGAATTTCATCAGTTGGAATCTCAACTCTCGGCCTTTCCTCTCTCTTTTGCTTTTTCTCCCTTTCTCGTCGCTTAATCTCTTCAATTATCCACGGATCAAGCATAATGTAATTATTAATTTTTCGCGCAATTTATAATTTTATTTTTTAATAAGCGTTCCGAGTACCCATTCTTGATTAGCGCTTATTCGCACCCAATCATTTTTTCTTCATAGACTGTAACCAAAGCTCCGCGAGTAAGTTGGCGTACGGTCGAATTTTTGGTGCTTGGACCACTGCGGACATTTAAAAGCGCTGTATTAACCGTAGCTTTATACAAAAACGAAAACGCGCCCATTAGGTGCGGCAAAGTGCGACCCGGTTCAACAAAATATTGCCCTGGCAAATTATACCCACACGTTGCACTCCCACCACCATCAACCTGCATTTGGTTTATCAAACTTACCCCAGCAGTCGTAAGCGCATCACTCGCCTCTTGCGCGCTCGCCGATTGGCTGCAATAAACCACCAATTCTTTTCCATTCGCCCGCGTACCTAAGTAAACATGTGGCGTCGTTGATCCGTCGGATTTTACAACGAGCGGATCAAAGCCTTCTACCGCCTGATCGCCATTACGCACAAACTCTACTTCGTTAAAATCCGAAACCACTGCCGTATTCGTTTTATTTTCTATAATGAGCATTTTTCTGGGTTGGGCAATATCTATGGCTGGCCGACTGCCGCTTGTTATATACGTACTGCTGGCATCCTCAGATTTGAGTCCCAAACTTAAATCTGTTACTGGAAGTGTAACATTAAAATACGGAGCATTCCAAACAAACTTGGCATTAGGATTAGCACCTTTTGCTTGTTCTACTGCCATTCTAGTAAATGCCCAATTGCGAATTGACGTATCGTTTAACGGAGCCGTGCCTGGGCCAAATTCAACACGCGGAGCTGTGGAAGCAAAAAGTTTTATTTCGTTGTACGGCAGATAAATAAAAGTAAGATAATCTGAATAACCATTGCCTATTGGCGCTTTTACAAAACTTTGCACCCCTCGCGCTCCTACCCAATCTATAGATGTGTACCCCTGCGGAGCAATGGCTTTCCAAA
>CAZQNF010000127.1:0-2540 GCA_964594675.1 uncultured Gammaproteobacteria bacterium
AAATGATACAGCTCCAGAAGAAGGCGAAGAACAGTCTGCCAAATCTCGATCTAAAAAATAAGCCATCAATACTATGTTACAAGCTCATACATTACGCGGAGCCAAAGGTTCCCGCCATCGTCCAAAAACCGTTGGTCGCGGTGACGCCTCAGGACACGGTAAAAGTTCCGGCCGCGGTGGTAAAGGTCAAACGGCTCGTTCCGGCGGCAGTCGCGGACTCGCTCGTAAAGGTTTTAAAACTTTACTTCAGTCAACTAAAAAATTACGCGGTTTTACCAGTTTAAAAGTTAGACCAACTGAGATTTATCTCTCTGATCTTGATAAGAAGTTCGCTGCTGGCGAAGAAGTAAATATCACTTCTTTAATAGAGAAAAAGCTCATTAAACCAACGGACAAATACGCTAAAATTTTGAATTCTGGCGAGATTACCAAAAAATTGGTGGTTTCCGGAGTGCTTTTTACTGCTTCGGCCGCAGAAAAAATTAAAGCTGTGGGCGGAGAAATAAAATAAGTTTTTAAGATCCATAAAGTCTATCGGACCCTGCAGAATATTTCAGTATAGCTCTCTATGGGTTTGATGGACTTTTTGACTTTATAGACTTTTCCTAAAATTTATGTGGTATAAAATTCAACAAATTTGGAACATTAAAGATTTGCGCAACAAAATTTTGTTCGTAATTGCGATGTTGGTAGTTTTTCGTTTGGTGGCGCATATTCCTATTCCCGGAGTAAATATTGCGAATTTGCGTGCGTTTCTTGATAATAACCAAATTTTCGGTCTCTTGAACCTATTTTCTGGTGGTACGCTTAAAAATTTCTCGATTGTAATGCTGGGAGTCAGCCCATATATTACCGCTTCGATTGTCGTACAGCTCTTAACCATGATTGTGCCAAGCCTTGAGGAGATGAGCCAAGAAGGGGAATCTGGACAACAAAAGATTAGCATGTATACTCGATGGCTTACAGTGCCGCTCGCTTTTTTGCAGTCGTATGCAATGATCCGTCTTCTTAACCAATCGTCTTTGCCGGTATTAACAGATTTGACAACACTTCGGATTATTACTATCATGCTGACCATTACGGCGGGTACGATGTTTTTGATGTGGCTGGGTGAACTGATTACCGAGAAAAAAGTCGGTAACGGCGTTTCGCTTCTTATATTTGCCGGTATCATTTCATCGTTGCCAGAAGGAATTAGAAATGCTCTAGTAAATTATAATTCCCAGGATTTGTACATTTATATTCTTTTCTTGGCGGTTATACTCTTTACGATTATAAGTGTAGTATTTATTTCTGAAGGTCAGAGAAATATTCCAGTTACCTACGCCAAACAAGTCCGTGGCAACCGTATGGTTGGTGGTGGAGCTACGCATTTACCGTTTCGTGTTAATATGGCGGGTGTAGTACCAATTATCTTCGCTATTTCTATGGTTCTTTTCCCATCCATGATCGCACAATTTTTTATCCATGCGAAAAGCGCATGGTTGGTAAATGCTGCTAACGGTACCATCAGACTCTTCCAAAACCAGATTTTCTATGATGTGCTTTATTTTGCCTTAGTCTTTGCCTTTACGTATTTCTATACTGCTATTATTTTCCATCCGCAGAAAATTGCCGAGAATTTGCAGAAACAAGGTGGTTTTATTCCAGGAGTTCGGCCTGGCAAAGAAACCGAAGGGTATTTATCAATGACGATGAATCGCTTAAATCTTATTGGTGCGCTTTTCCTGGGTATTATCGCTATTTTGCCGCTTATTATTCAAGCTTTTGCTGGCACGAATACTCTCAGTATCGGTGGTACCAGTCTTCTCATCCTCGTTTCGGTTGCCATTGAAACCGCGAAGCAGATTGATTCACAATTAACAGTGCATGAGTACGATCGGGTTTAGTGCTTTATAAATTATGGATAAATTATATAGAGATGCTGCATACGTTCCAGTAGAGCACCCATCTCTCCAACAATCTTTAGGATTCAGTAGAGACTATTTTACAACCGCAATTAATAATTCAGAAGATCTTGAACAAAAAGAACGGTATAGACTTTATCTGGAAGCAACTGATGCGGTTTTGGAATTGGTAAATGAAAATTTGGGTGAAAAGGAATTGGTTTACGAATTAGAACCAGCTGGTAGAGAATATATAACAAAGCTGCTCGTAACAGTAACAGAAAAAAACAAAGATCAAGTAGTGGAAGAAGTTTATCTATATATTGTTGCATCAATAGAGAGTAGAATGAGTCCCTAAGTTTTGTAGTATTTAAAAACCTCCTAACGGAGGTTTTTTCTTGCCTCAAAACTTAACTTTTGCTATAGTGGCTAAGCATTATTTTTTATGAAAAAAATCATTATATTCCTGGGTATTCCTGGCAGCGGCAAGGGAACCCAAGCCAAAAAAATTGTCGAAAAGTACGGCTACGGCCATATCTCGACTGGCGATTTACTGCGCAATTTACAAAAAGACGAACATGCCCCAGCCGACGAACGACAGGCGATGCAGGAAATGATGAGTGGAAAACTCGTGGCCGATTGGCTTATTTACCG
>CAZQNF010000128.1:0-2491 GCA_964594675.1 uncultured Gammaproteobacteria bacterium
ACCATGTATAGACGCCTTACCCAAACCTTGTAAGATAAATTTCGAAGAAAAGCCTAGTTCATCAATTTTTTTACTCCAGTTAATTATTTCACCGCGCCATTTTATAAAAAAATCGTATATAACTTCGGCCTTAATTACCATCTGATCTTGCTTCCACATCGCATTTTCAGATTTTTGAGTAAATTGAAAATCAAGACTCTTTAAAGGGCCGATTATAAGATCTTGCCCGTCTTCTAAAAGTTGTGTTAAATTTTTATTAATTTTTTGTTCAGACATATGCTTTATTTTAGCAAAGAATCTGATTTGCTTCAACATAAAAATCAGGTTTGCTTTTTCCCTAACTTTCAAGTATCATATGGACGCTGACCCAATTTAATCCTTACGTTTGAACAGTTTCCACTGTTCCTTTTCTGTCTTTCGCGGACAGGAATGGGCACGTGGAAACCGTGAAAGGCACTCCGTAAGGATTACTGGACATGGGTCAGCACCACGTGTCCTTTTTTTATTTTGTCCAAAATATGCCAAACGAACGGTTTTCTCTAACGTTGCAAGAGCCAATTAAAGAAAATTTACTCCACTATGTCTACTTACTTATCGATCCCCGAACCGATAATATATTTTATGTCGGCAAGGGATATGGTAACCGTATAAACCAACACCTTTCGGATGCTTTGGAAGCTAAAACCATTGAAACTAAAAAAATACTTACTATACGAGCAATAGAACAAGCTGGGTTAGAAGTTAAGCTTGTTATCTTGCGACATAAATTAAACAGCAAAGAGGCGTTTGAGGTGGAAAGTGCAGTAATTGATCTATTGGAAAAAAGAAATCTAACCAATATCGTCAGCGGCCATGACTCAGAGGGTCGGGGTAAAATGTCGTTGAGGGAAATTAGAATTAAATATGAAGCAGATCCAGCAAATATAACCGAACCCGTCATGCTCATTAACATAAATAAGCTTTATAACAGAGACGTGACTGAGAACGAGTTGTATGAGGCGACTAGAAAACACTGGAAAATTAATATTAAACGTGCGAATAAAGTAAAAATTGTTTGCTCTGTTTTTCGAGGGATAGTGCGAGAAGTGTACTGTGTAGATTGTTGGATGCTGTCTCAAAAAATAGAGGGCAAAAAAATATTTAAAGGCAAAATTGCCCCTGATGAAGTTAGACAAAAATACCTTGATAAATCAGTAACGCCTTATTGGAAGAAAGGAAGCCGTTTTCCTATAAAATATGTAAATTGCTAGTTAAAATTTGATGAAAATTAAATAAAAAAACAGAGTTTCTGGCTCTGTTTTTTCTTGTTTGGCTCCGGGGGCTGGGATCGAACCAGCGATATTCGCCTTAACAGGGCGACGTTGTACCGCTCAACTACCCCGGAATTTAAAAACTCTCCGTTTCGGGAGAGTTTGTTTTTGGTAACAAGAAACTCACCCTAGCGGAGCAGGATATTATTATTCGAATTGTTGGCGAGTGAGTATTTCATATAGCGATGATACCGACTTTTAAATTATTTGTCAATTAAACCTTTTATTTATGGAATTTTTAATAAATGACAATGCTTAAAAAGCATGATAAAGTAGCTAAAAATATAAGTTAAAATGAGAAAACCAAGTAAGGTCAAGAAAATTTTAGACGCTTATGATTCAGAAAAGCAAGCTGTTTATAGCAATTACGCTGAAACAGTAAAGTTTGTAGTTGAGCAAATTTTAAGCTCAAATGGTTTTTCTGCCCAGATAGTCACTGATCGCGCCAAAAAACTTTCTTCTCTCAAAAAGAAATTAACCAACCCGACCTCCCCAACAGATTCAAAGAAATTAATTGATAAAATAAAAAAACTAGAAGATGTAAAAGATCTGGCTGGTTGTAGAATAATCTTTTATTTAGAAAAAAATATCGAACAATTTGTTCAAATTCTAGACAAAGAGTTTGAAATAGTGGAATACAAGCCAAAGTTTTCTGAAGATGGCTATAATGCCACCCACGTTATTATTAAATTTAAGACCGAACGCTTAAAGCTTAGTGAGTACAAAAAATTCGCTGGATTAAAGTGTGAAATCCAACTAACAACCGTTCTTTATCATGCTTGGTCGGAAATTGAACACGATACAATCTATAAACCAGATGAGGAGCTTAAAAAATTTGATCAACGTACTTTTGATTCTCTAAAAAAGAGCTTTGCTGATACGATGAAAGACCATATAAAACAGGCTCAGTACAACTTCGATCATATAGCAAATCAAGTTGCTGCCGCCAGAGAGGGTAAAAAAGTTTTTGATCAAACTTTTCTTAAAAATATAACTGCGCTAAGTTCCCACAATGAAATATATGACAATTTAAAATTGTTGTTAAAGTATATTGAAGAATTTGGCGATAAAACTCCTCCAGGATTAAACATAATAGAAATTATTGAAACTATTCTTAAGAAAACAAAGAAGTTAAAAATCGTCCCTATGAAAACGATTGTGGGCGATCTACCCGGTCATTC
>CAZQNF010000129.1:0-2490 GCA_964594675.1 uncultured Gammaproteobacteria bacterium
ACCCTGGAGACGACCCGGCCATAAAACTCTATGAATCGCTGGGTGTAAAAGAGGATGTGTACCACTTTGATATTACTAATGAAATATTTGAATAAAAAAATAATTTTATATGGCGTATCAAAAACCACCTAATATATCAAGACGTGCTATTGATCGAGCTGGAGATGTACTAATCAGTGGAATAAACGACAGAAATAAATTAGATGAAGGGCGTAACATTTTAAATCAATGGAGGGCATGTCACGCTTACCCCATGAACACTTTTAACTCGACTTTAAGAGCAAAGGTGAGGAATGGTAATTTTGGTGAAGATGTCGTTATAGCACAACGTCTTAAAAGAGCAACCACTATTATCAGAAAGTTAAGAGAAGGGGTTCAAAATGAAATTAGGTTACTTAACATGCAAGATATTGCCGGTGTCCGAGCTATCCTTCCCACAATAAAAGATGTTAGAAAATTAGAAAAAGATTATAGATTTAATAAACAACTCCAACATATACTTCACACTCGTTCAAAAGATTATATTCAAGAACCAAAATCCAAAGATGGCTATAGAAGCATACATTTGATCTATAAATATAGAAACAAACTTCACCCATATTGGGATGGACTATCCGTTGAACTACAGATAAGAACAAAATTGCAACATAGTTGGGCTATGGCAGTAGAAACTATGCACGCATTTTTAGGAAAAACTATTAAAACTCGTCATGGACAAAAAGGTGATGAAAAATGGATCGATTTTTTTAAGCTTGTTTCTTCTGCTTTTGCTATTATTGAAGGGACACCTGTAGTTGAAGCTCATAGAAAATTGACTTACGAACAAATCTTAAAGTCTATTAGAGACTACGAAAAAGAATTAAAGGTAATGGATAAATTAAAAGCATACCCAAAAGCTTTAAACAAAATGTTTGTTCAAGCTAAAAAATCATATTTTCATTTAATAATTTTAGACACTGAAAATAAAAAAGTTTTTGTTAATTCATTTAGTCGCCTCGATATTAAAGGTGCTAACCAAGCGTACACTGAAGCAGAAAAAAAATATGAAGATAATGAGCTGGTAGAGCCTGTTTTAGTATCTACTACTGAAGGTTCTCTAGAAAAAGCTTATTCTAGTTTTTTCGCCAATACAAAAGATTTTTCCGATAATTTAGCAAATATACTGTCGGGCAGATGGACTAAATTACGAGCAAAATGAATCCTTTTAAGTGTCCAGATTGACACAAATCTCTTTTTAAGGTATACTTGCCAATTCATTCAACCATTCGTACTTGATTCAAACGAATTACTCTTTGAGAGACGGCTCTTAAGAAAATTCTTAGTGGTCATGTGCTTATAAATTTTATCATATGACTACGTTTTCAACGCTTGGGCTCCGCCCGGAAATTCTCGAATCTCTCAAAACTATGGGTTTTGAGACTCCAACCGACATTCAAAAAACCAGCATTCACCACATCCTAAACTCTCGTCAAGATTTAATTGCTCTCGCCCAGACCGGCACCGGAAAAACCGGCGCATTCAGTTTGCCAGTCTTATCTCTTATCGATGAAAACTCCAAGCGTCCACAAGCGCTTATTCTCTGTCCGACACGTGAACTGTGTTTACAAATCAGCAAAGACATCAAAACCTTTCTCTCACAACTACCAAAAATAAAAGTGGTGGCTATTTATGGTGGCGATAGCTACGTTACCCAGCACAACGCCCTCTTTGACGGAGCGCAGATTATTGTTGGCACACCGGGCCGTACGCTTGATATGGTAAATCGTGGTACTATAAAACTTGAGGGTATTTCTTGGCTTATCCTTGACGAAGCTGACGAGATGCTCAAGATGGGTTTTAAAGAAGAGCTTGATGCGATTTTAAAAACTTCACCAGCAGAAAAACAAACTCTGCTTTTCTCTGCGACCATGGACCGCACCATCGAACGCATCGCGAAAACGTACATGAAAAACCCCAAAGAAATTTCCGCCTCCATCAAAAACCAAGGCTCGGCACAGATTAATCACGAATATTACCTCGTCCAAGCGCGCGAAAAATACGAAGCCCTCAAACGCATTCTTGATGTACACCCAGATATTTACGGCATTATTTTCTGTAACACCCGCCTTGAAACACAGGAAATTGCCAGCAAACTGGTCCATGAAAAATATACCGCTGCGGCCATTAGTGGCGAACTCTCCCAACCACAGCGCGAACTCGTGATGACCCAATTTCGAGCTCGCCAAATCCAAATTCTCGTCGCGACTGATGTCGCGGCCCGTGGTATTGATGTTAAAGAACTGAGCCACGTTATTCATTACGGACTACCCACAAAAGTCGATCATTATACCCATCGCAGTGGCCGCACCGGACGGGCGCACAGCACCGGCACGTCGATTGCTCTTATTCATATTCGCGAAAAATATCTTTTAAAGATGATTGAAGGCAAAACTGGTGTTTTATTTAAAAGCAAAAACATCCCAACTGCCAAAGAAATTTGCACAGCACAGC
>CAZQNF010000130.1:0-2459 GCA_964594675.1 uncultured Gammaproteobacteria bacterium
AAAAATTATTAAAGGCGAAAATGTCGGACAAATTATTGATATAGATCAGGATAATACTGCGCTTATTAAAAATCTCATATTTACGGTGGATGAAAAAGTTGTAGTCGTAAAAACCGGACAAACGCCCAATGAGTCGTATTATATTTCTGATGTATATCGTTTGCCCACGCTTATAGTAGTTGGAATTATTTTTGTGGTTTTGGTAGTTGCACTCGCCAGAAAAAAAGGTCTAAGCGCTCTGGGGGGATTATTTTTTACCATCATTATTTTAAGTTTTTTTATGATTCCGGGAATTCTAGCCGGAAAAAATCCGATAGTAGTAACATTATTAAGTTCTGGCGCTATTTTGTTTATTTCACTTTATCTGGCTCATGGGTTTAATCGACAAACCACGGTTGCTTTAGTTAGTACCCTTTTTACTTTATTTTTATCGATCATTTTTTCGTATATTTTTGTGAAAGCCGGACATTTGTTTGGTTTGGGGAGTGAAGAAGCGAGCTATCTGCAATTTGGTCCGCTCGAAACTCTTAACTTGCAGTGGCTCCTCCTCAGCGGCATAATTATCGGAACACTAGGTGTGCTAGATGATATTACGATTTCCCAGGTTTCCATTGTAGCTGAATTAAAAAAAGCTAATTCCAACTTGTCGCGCGGTGAGCTTTATAGCCGCGGGCTTTCAGTAGGGAAGGAACATATTGCATCCTTGGTAAATACTTTGGTGCTGGCCTATGCTGGCACATCTTTGCCGGTATTTCTTTTGTTTAAGACAAGTGTGGTATCTGCCCCACTGTGGGCAGTATTTAATAGCCAAACTATTGCCGAAGAAATTGTTCGGACACTGGTGGGGAGTATGACCTTGGTTTTAGCGGTGCCCATCACGACCTGGCTCGCGGCGTACTATTTTTCTAAACATTCTTCTCATTCACATTCTTAAGACGTTTTCCATTTTTCTCGGAGCATTTTTGACAGCAACCGTAAAACTCGAGCGAATGATTATACACCTCGAACTTTTTTTCTTCGGTAATTTGTTTTTCCTGTACATGCAAATCCTGCTCAAAAAAGACATCATCAATTTCTCCGCAATAGACACAAACTAAATGATGATGATGTTCATTAGCCGTCAGCTCGTAGCGTACGCCGCGGTCTAAAAGCTGGATGGGACGAACGAGACGTTCAGATTGGAGAAAAGTCAATTCGCGGTACACAGTGGTTTTATTTACTTTAACGCCATGTTCTCCTAGCGCTTGGAGTAAATAGGCGACTGAATGCGGACCGTGATCTTTGCTCAGAATATCCAAAAGTACTCGGCGCGCCCGAGTTAAGCGAAAATTATTTTGTTTCAAATGATCCAGGGGGGTCAGTGGTTGGGTCATATCGGATTAAGCGAGTTTTTTAAGACCAGATTGATTCAGTATCACGCTTATTATAAAAATACTTAAAGCCGATAAAACAATCGTTCCGCTCGTCGCGAGATCAAGATAGTAAGAAGCAAATAATCCTAAATTGGTCGCAATCACCGAAAAAATGATGCCGAGAATAAGCGTTGTCTTAAAATTTTTCGCCCACTGCATCGCCGACAAAACCGGAATCACCATGAGCGCGCCAATAAGCAGAACCCCAATGGCGGAGAGTGAAATAGAAATAATAAGCGCCGCGCTTAAAATAAGCAAAAAATTCCATCTGGCTAGGTTTATGCCGCTGCCAATCGCGTATTCTTCATCATAAGCGATCAGAAAAAAATATTTGTATAACCCGAGAATAATTGCGGCTACTACAGCCGAAAAAATTCCCATAATAATGAGGTCATCTTTTTGAATGGTCGTAATGTTTCCAAAGAGATAATTGAAGAGTTGCGAATTAAAGGTTTTGGTGATACTCATGAGAACGAGCGACAAAGCTAAACTGCCTGAGAGAAAAATCGAGAGAATCGAATCACCAAAAATGCGTTTGGTATTTTGTAAATAACTCATGCCAAGTGCTGCGATGGCTGATGTGCCCAGGCTGGTTATAAGCGGATGCGTTTGAGAAATGAGGCCTATGGCGACCCCGACCAGCGATACATGGGACAACGTATCAGCCAGCAAAGAAAATCGTTTTACGACAATAAAAATTCCAATAATCGGGGCAACGGTCGCAATAATATTGCCACCAATAAACGCCCGAATCATGAAATCGTAACTAAAAATAGTAAGCATAGAGATTAGTGTTGATGATGGTGGTGCATTAGAACTTTAACTTTCGGTCCATAGGTTTTGGCAAAATAATCGCTTTGCATAAATTCGCTGGCTTTAGTGTGGCAGATCAGTTTATGGTCAATCGAGATAACCGATTTAGCTTCTTCGGATATAACATCAAGATCGTGCGAAATAATAAGAATAGTAATACGATTTTCTTCGTTCAATTTTTTAAGAAAAGTCGTAAAACGTTCTTTTTCCTGTGAGTCAATCCCGATTGTAGGC
>CAZQNF010000131.1:0-2443 GCA_964594675.1 uncultured Gammaproteobacteria bacterium
GCGCCAGTAGTTTTCTTTGAGTTTGCCGAGAATTATTATATGAATGGTAAGCATGGGGTTATTTTTTAGATGGTTTTGTTTGTGCCTCGCGGGCGGCTGCTTCAGCTTCAATTTGTTCTCTTAAGCGATCTAGTTCGGCTAGATCAACTGGAGATCGCACGATTTCGTATTTATTATCTTCGCCGTAGGGAAATAAGCCAAGCATGTGCGGTAAAGAAGCTTGTTCTATTTCAAGTTCGTCTAGGGCTTCCTCCTCAGGGTCATCATCTTCAAAATCTTCAGCCGGAGGAAGGTTGTTGGTCGACTCTGCAGTTTCTTTATGCCTAAAGAGATTTCTTAGCCAATTTCCCATAAAATTTTTGCAAAAGGGTAAAAAGTAAAAATTTTAGCAACTATTTTTGAGTAAATTAAAGGATAAGATACATATATCGAAAAATACCATTTTTATCAATAGTCGCTTGTTTTTTTGCAAAAAAGCTGATAGTTTTAAAAATATAAAAAGAATATTATATGCCGGGTTTTGGGTTAGATCGTGGAGTATCTGGTGCTTGGGCACGTTCTGAAGCTTCTCTCCCCAGAGAGGTGTCTTTCACAGAAAAAAAATTGGCAGTGCTTAGCGCTCTCTCAGAGAGCATGCCTTTTAGTATAGAAGAAATAGACCAAATCTCAGAAGGCACACCGTTCAAGGCGCAAGTAGTAAAATTCTTATGGGAAGTTCAGAATGAAAGAAAAAAATTACAAAAATTCTTTCCAGAGTATAATCCAGCAACTTTTGATTATCTTGTCAAAATAAAAGTAAAAATTTTGCAAGAAATACAAGTAAATCGTGATGCTCAGCTGGTACACCTGGCTCGTAACTTTGCAGATATTTTAACGCTATTTAGACAAAGAATTACGGTAAAGAGTAGTGGAGAAGCGCCTGATGAAGTGCCTTCTGATTTAGAAGTAAAACGTAAAAAAATGTTTGTTCTCGTCTCTAGTGCCTACGAAACAGTTGGTTTATTTTTTACTTGTGCTAAGGGCTATCCAAATTTTTACAAAGAAATAGTTTTTTCTCAAATAGTGGCTTTTTTTAATAGTACCATCCACGCGTTGGACAAAGTTTTTGGGAGCGAAGCAGACGTAGAAAAAATTCTAGAAAAAATTTTGCATGACCAAGAATTATATAATGAAATGGCGGATTTATTGGGTGGTTTTACGAAAAATGGTTTTGTAAAAAAGGTCGACGTCGAGTTGTCAAAAATATGTCCGGGTAAAATTGAGTCCTTGCTCACGATCGAAGATCAGCTCGTCAAAAAACAACCTGTTGATGTGGTTAATGAAAAAGAACATGCGCCAAAGTTGGCTACGTTGTCAGTAAAGGAGTCTTCTTTGCCACCCCCACCTCCGGTGTCGAGGAATCTTGCCTGGGGAGTGGGGGCACTCTCAGTTGCTACGGGTATTGCCGCAGGCTTGGCTGTTCAGCAAGGTGTAGCCAATTCTTTAGCCCAAGATGAAGCTTGGCTTTTGAGGCGTAGTAATGATCGGTTGTATGATGCTTTAAAAAAGACCAAGAAGGGTGAGGCGAATCTTGATTCAGAAAATAAAATATTGGAAATAGCATCCAAAGAAGTGGATAGTTTTTTAAGAAAAAAGTTTTTTGAAGTTGCGGCTTCCGATGTCATTCATAGGCCAGATTCGGGTCGGGTAAATAAAAAAATAGCGCAGATGAAAAAGGCTTTGTCCAATCTAAACCAACCTTTTGGGAATGTGGTAATAATAAACCCCGATAACGGTAATTTAATGATATTTAATCAGGAAAATTTTAACGGTATTATCCAAGGATGGTGGTTTGCGGATACTCTTAGTTTTAGGTATAGAAAGCATAAAAAAACCAAGTAATTTTGCAAATATAAATGTTAAGTTCATTTAATGAGAGGGGGGAGGTTTGTCAATTATTACTTTCCATCCGCTCCACCCCATTCGTTGTAGAGCTCGTTAAAAGCATCGGTGAGAATTGCTGAACGTACTTTGGTCATGAGTTGAAGCAAGAATGAGAGGTTGTGAATACTTGCAAGACGCAGCACCGAGAGCTCGCCGCTAGCAAACAGATGGTGTAAATAGCTGCGCGAATAATTTTTGCAGGTACTACATTGGCACGTTTCATCGATAGGGCGCAGATCTTTTTTAAATACAGAATTGGTAATATTCAGCCGGTGGCGGTTGTGCGTTAGCTGTTGATTTTTAATTGTAGTTGGTGACACATATAACATTCCATGGCGCGCGAGCCGGGTCGGAGCCACACAGTCAAACATATCAACCCCGTGTTTAACGGCTACTAACAGGTCAAGCGGGTTAAGCCCCACTCCCATGGCATAATGTGGTTTGTTCTCCGGAATCAGTGGGTACACCCAATCAAGAATTTCGGCGGTCGCTTGCATATTATATCCAATCGATTCGCCAC
>CAZQNF010000132.1:0-2373 GCA_964594675.1 uncultured Gammaproteobacteria bacterium
AGTATTGCGTCGTATCGGCCATTTTTACAGACTTTCATGCAGGAATATTTACAAGAGCAAAAGCAGAAGTTTGCGCATGTGAATGGCTGGGGTAAAGATGTGTTTGAACGTCTGGGAGAGTGTGCTACGCGCGGTAAGTTGTGGCGCGGGTCGCTTGTGATGCTAGGGGCAGAGATGGCGGGTTGTAAAATTTTGGATTGGCCAATAAAAATCGCTGCTGCGCTCGAGTTTTTTCATACCGGACTCTTGATTCAGGATGATATTATGGACCAGGATATGATGCGACGCGGCGAACCAACTATGTATACGCAGTACCAAAGGCTTGGAGAAAGTATGGGTGCGCGTAATCCGCTACACTTTGGGATTAGTCAGGCAATAAGCGTGGGTGATGTGGTATTTTTTTTAGCGCACCAGCTGCTGGGAGATTTTCCAGTGGAGCATGCGGCTCATGCTAAGCAGATTATTGGTTTTTTTGCCGAGGAACTTATTAAAATAGGTTTTGGCCAAATGGAGGATGTGAGCGCGGGGCAGGTAAAAAAACTTTTGACCGAAGAAGAAATTATTTCTATTTATCGTCATAAAACTGCGCGTTATACATTTTCTCTACCGCTCATGGTCGGGAGTTGGTGCGCTGGGCGCTATGATCTGGGAGAGAAACTTGAAAAATTTGGGGAAGCGCTTGGGATCTTGTTCCAGCTCAAAGACGATGAAATGGGGTTGTTTGGTAAGACAGAGGAGATTGGTAAACCGGTTGGTTCAGATATTCGTGAGGGCAAACAAACGCTATTTTATTATCATTTATTTGCCAAAGTTACAAAAGAAGAACGTTCGCAACTGGAAACTATTTTTGGTCATGAAATTGATGAAAGCAAATTGGGTTTGGTCAGAAATTTGATATTTAAGTATAATATTGCTGATTTGGTACAGTGTAAGTTGGAATTGTGTCGTGACGAAGCTTTGAAAATTTTAGAGAATCTGGAGTTAGAAGATGATTACAAAACGTTGCTTCGCGATATGGTGGAGCAAAATATGCAGCGAAAACAATGAAAAAACATCTTTTATTTTTATTAAAATTATCCCGGCCAAGATTTTGGCTGTATTTGGCTGGACCGTTTGCGGTGGGGTACGCGGCCGGGGTAGATTCTTTGGCAGAGTTTGCGAATTTCAAATTTATTTTTTGGTTATTATTCTTTTTGTTGCCAGCCAATATTTTTTTGTATGGGATAAATGATTATTTTGATGATGATACAGATAGGTATAATAACAAAAAAGGCGATAAAGAAGTTTTGGTTAGCACAAAACAGCGACAATGGGTAAAAAGCATTATTACTAGCATTTTCATCTTGAGTTTTCCTTTAAGCATTGTATTGCCGCCAGTCGCTGGAGGAGTGTTTTTGATTTTTCTTTTCCTGGCAAGTTTTTATAGTGCGCCACCCATTCGGTTTAAAGCTCGGCCTTGGTTAGATTCGCTTTCAAATGTCCTCTATATAACGCCGGGGATAATGGGGTATTTTTTAGCAAGTCAAACTTTGCCACTGCTTAGCATTATTATTGCGGGAGGAAGCTGGAGCGCGGCCATGCATTTGTTTTCGGCGATTCCGGATATTGAGAGCGATAAGCGAGCCGGTCTGAAAACTACAGCGGTAATAGCGGGGTTTAATAAATCTTTATTGCTTTGTTTTGTTCTATGGTCAATATCGGGTGGATTAATGATTTATAACAATTGGCTGGGGAATCTGTCGTGGGTAGGATTAATTTATCCACTTATTCCAATTTTTGTTTGGCGAAGTAAAAATCAGAAAATTATTAATAAAGTCTATTGGTTATTTCCGTATATAAATGCGATAGTGGGTGGAGTGTGTTTTTGGTATGCTGTTTTTAAATAGAGTTTAAAACATCGCTCTAAAGAGCGGTTTTTTATTTTTAGATTTTTTGTTGGAAGTTTGATCATGGTCAATAATTTTATCGCTGTTAATTTAGACTTTTTTTTGCTATACTATGTATACTTAGTATTTTATCTTTATGTGGCCTTTTTCTTCGGGGACAAAATCATTTTTGGGGGTAGATTTTGGATCGCAGGGCATTAAAATCGTGGAGCTAAAAGAAGAAAAAAATCGTCCAGTACTTTTTACCTATGGGCTTTCTTCGGGTTTTGAACTGAATCTTAATCTTGATCGTTTTAAAACGCAATTTAACCATCAAAGTCCTGCTGATCAATCGGCCGCTGGGTCAAACTCGGTAACGTTTTTTGATCCAAAAACCATAAACGAAGCCGCGGAAGTTATTAAGGCTATCTGCAAGGAAAGTAAAACTCTTGCCAAAGTGGCGGTAGTGAGTTTGCCGGTTTCCGCGGTTTTTCATACCATTGTTACC
>CAZQNF010000133.1:0-2367 GCA_964594675.1 uncultured Gammaproteobacteria bacterium
CAGAGTTTCTTTGGCCGCATTTACCTTTTCACCGGTCCCGAGCGCGGTAATCCATAGAATGCCACTATAGAGAAATAAGCCAAAAAATACTATACCCAAGAGCGAAAGCCCAACTGCGACAATATTTCCTACCAGTTGAGGAACCGTACTTGCTCCGGCTACTTTGGTTGGCAAAAGACCCCCAGTACTCTGCACGGTTTTGCCAATTCCATAATCTTTTTGCGCCAGCGCCATCATAGGCAAAACAAAAACCGCTAAACTTAAGGCGATGCCCACCAAAAACTTGGTAAAGTTTTTCATAAATATGTTTAAAACAGAAAAAAATACTTGTATTTACTATTACTTTTTTCTATCTTAAAATTTCGCCAGGGAGTTGCACGTGCGAACTCCCTGACAAAAAATTTTATTGGACTTGCACAGGTTGAGAACCCGGACTTGTAGCTGTAAGCAAAGTGTTGATAACGAAACGCGTAATTGCGTAAGCACACAAGATAATGATGAGACCGATAACAGCCGCGATCATTCTGTCTTTAGCACCTTTCGTTTTCTCAGCTTCACCACCAGAAGTTAAGTATTCAAAACCACCCCAAATGAAAATAACAACAGTAACTATACCCAAGAGGGCGAGAGCGCTATTGATAATTTTAGCTGCGGTTTCTCTTACGTCAGTACCAGTTAAACCAGTTTTTGAACCTACGTTTACGCCTAATGGATCGTTAGGATCATTGGCAACTTGCGCATGAACAACTGGAGACAAGGTTGGAATAACTACAGCTCCGCCAACTAAAGCGAAACCGAGCATTAATCCAGCCATAATTTTTTGCATTTTTTTCATATTCTCACCTCCTTTCTTTGAAAAAACATAATTTCAAATAAAATAATAATTTTTGTAGCGTCACTATACCACATTCTATTATTTGCTACCAGTTAAATACCCTAAATAAGTCGTTAATAAAATGTAACTCGACATCACTAAAAACAAACCAATGACTGCCCAAATCATAGTTTGAGTTCCCTTCTTAATTTTTTCTTCATTTCCAGCCGCTACTAGCCACTGAAAACCACCCCACACCAGCATAAACAAAGTAATAGACCCGATAAGCCCGAGTGCCGCTTGAATGACAATACCAATTATAGTTTCGACGTCCGTATCAGGGGTATTAAGCGGGTTTTCCACTATCACACAATCTCCTTTACCGCTCGGACATTTTTGAATTGATGTACCATTTTTTGTATCAGGATTATTACTGGTCACAACCGGATTATCATTACTAATCGGTCCTTGAATCTGAGTATTTGCGCATATAAAACCATTATCACAAGACCCTTGATCTGCTGGGACTACACTGACTTTTAGTTTATCTACCTCAGCTTGAGTAAGACAGCGACCTGGGCAATAAGCCGCTTGAACCGGTAAGGAAAAAAAGTTAAAAATAAGAAAAAAATTTATTACTACCAAAAATAAGGCGGTTATCTTTTTCATAAATTTTAAAATATTTTAAAGATATACTGAACCAAGATATAACTCGCCAGCATCATAAAAACGCTTAAAGTGGTCCAGACAATAATATTTTTTGAATTCTTAACTCGCTCACTCGATCCACGATCCAGCATCCAATTAACCCCCGCATAAATATAAAGGATAAGGGCAATTGAACCAATAAACGAAAGAAGTACTTTAATGGCTTGTCCGATAAATTCCTGCGGGGTTTTGAATTTTATTTGGTTAAGTACCGCCGCATCCTTTTGTAATTGAGTTATATCGGATTTAAGACCGGTATAGTTTCCGATACCGTTACACGTACCATCTTGCTGTAGCGAAAAAGTAGCGTAACCAGTTTGAATCGTTTGACCTCCGACTCCTTGGGCTGATTCCCAACGACAATTATTGTAATCCTTGTCTGTGCTAATAACAGCCTTACATTCACTCTCAGAAAAGTTCGGTAAATCTTTTAAAATTGGACCCCAATAACAATTTTCAACCACGTCACCTTTTACTGCGTCACCATACTTTCCTCGTAAATTCGTTAATTTGCAATCTGTTTCATCGAGCGGTAAAGATTGTCTCAATTTATCTCCGACTTTATCACACATACACCCTATTACCGGATTATTTTCTATTTGCCCTGACTTTTGCTGTTCGCAAACACATACGCCGGAAGAATAATCTGTATAATCCAAAACTTTCTCATTACAAACCGGGGATCCTTTTAAGTAATTACTCGATTGGCTACAACTATAACCACTGTCGGTTTTTTTACAGCAACAAAAATCTATTTGCCATTTACAGGTTGGCAAAATTGATTTTTTATCTCTACAAAAACATACATTATCCGCCCGCTGACAATCCGTAAACCGATCATTATT
>CAZQNF010000134.1:0-2360 GCA_964594675.1 uncultured Gammaproteobacteria bacterium
CGTAAGTTCAATGCGCATGTTTTTTGCACTTTTCAAAAAATTTCCGCTTTTTACCAATGAAACCCGCTCACCATTTTCAATCCCCCAAAACAAAAATGTCCCAGACTTTTCCTCTGTAGAAAACGCTCCAGTTTTTCCATCAAAATTCTTTTCAAAAGCTTGATGAAATTGCGAATCAAAAAGGATGTGATGGATAAGCGTATCGCTAAAAAGATGAAATTTAAGAATAGCCAAACGCACGATCTCCTCTTGCTCCAGATAAATAAGTTCCGTATTTTCCTCGCCAGGCAATTGTTTCCAAAAATGATAGTTAGCGATCGTTACTTGGTCAGAAAACCATTGCTGCGTCACAACTTCTTTGCGAAAAAATACTTCTTCGATAAGACCGATAAGTTTATCCTGTTCAGAACCAAAAATTTTCTTTTTTACTTCCGCGAGAAGAGAAGAAAAAATGTTTATTTTATAGCTTGGAAAAGCATACACCGGATGATGACGATACTTCAAGCTAAAAAACGGCAATCTTTTTTCCTCTAGATTTTTATCATGAAAAAGAAGTCCACGAGGAAATGAGGAATTGTTGAGAGAAATTCCACCACACCCGAGAACAACAACAGTTTTCAAGCCTTTTTCTCGATTACTAATCGCTTGCACTAAATGACTGTTGCAAAAAAACGGATGAGAAATAAAATGATGATGATCGGCAGTTGAAACATAATAATTTTTAGACAACTGCTCAGTGGTCGCATCGGCAACTGTTTTACCAAGCAGCGACTCTGTTTTTTCATTAATAACCGATAGAAGCTCCTGCTGGCGCTCTAGTGTCGTTGCATTTTGCGAATGAAAGCTAAGGGAAAAGTATTCTTTTAATGACAAAACGCCATTTTGGCTTACCACCTCTTCCAAAACTGGTTTATGTTTATAAACAACATCACAAATTTCTTTTAAATTCATAAACTACTTCAAAAATTTCATACTTTTACTATCTGCGCGGAAAACTTACTTTCAGTCGAGCTGACTCAGGAATAACACTCGTAGCATACAAAAATACTGGCTGTTCATTTCCATCAAGTAGCACCAAAGTTTTACCGGTTGCTGGCGCATCACTTGAAACAGTTTGGGATAAAATACGACTCGGCAAAACATTTAACCTTTGCATCATTTCTTCGTGGGTGGAAAATTCTTGATATACCCATTCATCCGGCTTATGAATCCCAAAAGCAAATCGATATAAACTCGTGTATTCCGGCACAGTATTATACACCAAATCTTGCAGAGTGAGCCGCATTTCTTGTTCACCATACTGCAATATTTGGTCAAAGCTTAAAATCTGCCTTTGCAACAACAAATCAATTAATCGTAAACGCGCTTTTTCCTGCAAGTTATTATCAGGATTATTATAAAGTCTTTCATACAAAGAAGCGCGTTTTTGTAAAAAACTTTTGTGCCAGATTTTATGAGTTGCGTCTCCCGAACTTTTTACTCGAAAAACCGACTGCTTACGTGCCACCGATCGATGTGTTTCAACTCGAGCCTTACTTTCCAGAATTTCATCTGGAATTTCGAATTGTTCAACCACTTCTGCAATATCTTCTATGATCGCCAACAAATCTTGAAAATCAAACTTAAAGGATTGCTCTTTCATTTCTTTACAATCAAAATATAGATAACTAAGGGTATCACAAATATATTGTAACATGCCGGTACGACCTTGTTCCAAAATTACTGCTTGAACACCCTCTATAGTTAGCCCGTGCAAAGCCAACACATCAGAAAAACGAATAGCTATTTTTACAAGCCCACGATCTTCATGATCTGGAAAACCATTTTTCTGTAAAAATCGGTCCATGACATGATTCAATACCGAGTGACCTACATCATGGAGCATAGCTCCTGCATACGCAGTCTTAATTTCTAAAAGAGAAAAACCAAGTTTCGCTCCCAAAATAGCAGTTAATTCGGCAATAAATAAGGAGTGATCTAGCCGGGTGTGTGCCGAGGGACGATGAAACAAATTTTCTCCAGCCACAGAAAATGCTTGTGGCTCTGTGGCAGCATTACTCGCTCGACGTATATTTGCTGGACTGGATTTATACCCAATCTGAAGCAGCGCATTTAATCGCCTTACTTCTTCAGACTGCAACAAGCTGTTTCTTAACGCTTCCAAATCTGGCCGGAAACCTTCCCATCGTTCTGTGGTTCTACTATCTAAGATCGAATGTTTTATTGAAAAAACTAAATCATAGAGATGCTTATAGCGCTCTGAATTTCGATATGCATCTAATTCAAAATGTTTTTTATATTTACGAATTCTATCCATATAACCTTACAAAATTACTCCTCCACCCAAACACCTTTTTTTA
>CAZQNF010000135.1:0-2351 GCA_964594675.1 uncultured Gammaproteobacteria bacterium
CTTATCCACATACTGGTATTTGACGAATATTTTTAGTTCAGATATGGTTTATTCATACTATGAATAAACATCAGCTACAAAATATTTTTTGGTATTTGTATCGCCTCTCTAAGGAGCGTGTAGTTTGATGTACTAGAAATGTACGGTAACTATCCGCCCCTTGGTTGGGCGGTTTTTTATTCGTCAAAACAAATAGGTCAACCCCACAGGAAGATTCCTTCGAAGATCTTTCTTGAGATTGGCTTTTATTGACCTATTTGTCCAGTTTCAAGTTAAAGATCTTCTAAAGAGCCTTTCGGTGGAAAGGCTCTTTTTTCTTTGGCTTCACACTATAAAAAGGAGGGTCGAGTGTCGTCAAAGTATTATACCCCGCTTGGGGCAGCGGCTGAATTGCTGGCACAGCGCTCGCATCTGCAGCTACAGGTAGAAAGGTGGTGGGAAAGTCGAGGGTGGGGCATTCCGCCTTTCCCAGGTATCAAGAACATGGCTGTGTTTGCGCGGCATGTGGTCACGGCTCGCTATGAGGATCTGGTTTTCTACCTCCTGGCGCGCCGGGCTGGCCTCACGCCGGTGTGGCTCAGCTACACCGCTGACAAAATGGTGGATGTTTCGCCGTTCAAGCGTGGACTTTTGAACCACCTAGTGTGTTCCGGGCGTGGGCGAAGTGGTGGTTTTAAAACCAAGCCAGTGCGCCTCGGCAATGTACAGGACTGGAAAGGGCGCCCGCTCAACGAAGTGCGTCTTGACGGAGGCGAGCTGCTGGTCGATTACCATCATCGCCGCCAGCAAGAGATCCTGCCGGGAGCCATCACAGGGGATGTGTCGCCTTGGCTCACGGCCATTGGCAAAGCCAAGGACTACTATGTTGCGAAACTCGCGGTGTATATCGCTCATGGTGTTCTCTTTGAGGATTACCATGGTGGCGAAAGTGGTGCTGAGCTCGGTGGTTTTACCACCACCGTCTTTGAGCCGGCTTTTGCCGAGGTGGAGACCCTCTTTGGAGTAAAGCCACTCATTGTGGCTATGCCGTGGCGGCCAGAGTTCGCTTATTATGCGGCAGACAGTAATTGGCGAGAACATGGCGTGATTCCGCCTGAACTGTTGTAGCGAAGAGAAAAATCCGTCTTATCGGTCGGGGTCGGGAGCGCCTCGTAGGTTTTTAACCAACGCTCCCATCGATTCCTTTTTATTTTTTGTTGATTCTTCAAAGAAGATTGATTATAGTTTTAATTATTAATTTTTAAATTTATGAAATCAAAACCTTTTTCCATGCTCGCTTTTGTTAAATCTTTAAGCGCTATTTATCATCGTCAATTGGAAAACGAAACCAAAGCTGCTAATTTTATTACAACTCTCTTAGACGATTATCGTATTTTCTATAAAGAGCAAAAATTTGCCACCGCTATTCCACGTTTTGATAAAACTGAATTATTGGCAGATGGCCAAAAAATTCAAGCTATCAGCACTTCTTTAGTAAGCGGGGTTATAGAGGGTAAGTTTAACATGATCAGTTCCATGATTAGTTCACAACGTTTTATTGGTGATGCAAACATTAATTTTAACCCTTGTTGCCGAGGTATTTCTCGCAGTAACCATTATTTCGCTCCCTCGCTCGCGGTCGCACCTAAAGATCTGCTCCGGCTATGTGAGGCAAAACATATCCGTGGTGAAGTCCAAGTGACAGCCCAAAAACATATATCAAAAAATTTTTTGATCGGTAATATGACAGCGCCTCAGGTGGTTTTATTTTGTCATTATGATTCCATTGGACCGGGAGCCACCGATAATGCGGCTGGCACAGCGGTACTGCTTAAACTCATTATTGATTATCCAGAAACATTACGAAATTGTTTGTTCGTAATTGCGGGCAACGAGGAATTATCCTACGACTATCCGGTGTACTGGGGTCGGGGTTATCGTATTTTTGAGAAAAAATATAAGTCACTTCTTGAAAATGCTCGACTGCTTTTAACGGTTGATTGTGTGGGAGATGGAAAAACAACCGTGGATAATCGCATGTCTATGGTTCGATTGGGATTTCCGATTAAAAACTTGGAAAAATGGCGCGATAAGACCCATCTTATTTATGGCAGTTTTCATGGACTTATGGAGGTGTATCACAGTGATTTAGACTTGCCACACCGAGTAAAGAAAGAGTTTTTAGAAGATTCGGTAGCAGTTATTAAAGGCTTGGTAGATAAAACGGCCGTTTAATCCAAAAATGCTTTTTATTAAAAATACCCTTAATAAAATCAAGGGTATTTTTAATTATTTTTTAGGTTGGGAACTAATGGAGATTCTTGAGTCCCATTGAAATCGAGTTTTTTGCTCACGATCCCAGAATTCAGGGT
>CAZQNF010000136.1:0-2347 GCA_964594675.1 uncultured Gammaproteobacteria bacterium
CTTCTCCCCTATCCGTCGCCAAGTCGCCAAACTCGCTCTCGAAAAACTCATCGCCGACGGCCGCATCCAACCAGCTCGTATTGAAGAATTTGTGGAAAAAGCCAAACAAGATTTGGCTCTTGAAATTAAAAAAGCTGGCGACGAAGCTCTCTACAAAATGGGTATTACCGGGATTGACCCAAAACTCGTCAATATCGTTGGCCGCCTTAAATACCGCACCAGTTATGGCCAAAATATTATTAATCACTCAACCGAAGTTGGTTACCTGGCCGCGCTTATCGCAGCTGAGCTAAAGCTTGACGAAGCCAAAGCCAAAAAATGTGGCTTCTTCCATGATATCGGCAAAGCCGTAGACCAGGAAACCCAAGGCTCACATCCACAAATCGGCTTTATGATCCTCAAGAAATTTAACATGGATGAAGATGTTTGCCAGGCCGCTCTTACCCACCATGACGATAAGCCTTACAATATTTATTCGAGCGTTGCCAAAGCCGCCGACGCTATTTCCGGAGCTCGCGTTGGCGCGCGTCGCGATACTTACGAACAATATATTACTCGTCTTGAAGATCTCGAAAAAACTGCTGGAGACTTCCCGGGTATTGAAAAAGTGTACGCCATCCAAGCCGGTCGCGAAGTGCGCGTATTTGTTCGCCCCAACGAAATTAACGACGTAGCTGCCTACGAACTCGCCAAAAATATTGCTCGAAAAATCGAACAGGAACTCAAATACCCCGGCGAAATCCGCGTCTCCGTTATTCGCGAAACTCGCGTTATTGAGTACGCAAAATAGCACGAGGAGCTGATTGTTAGAGAAGATACAAATACTTAATACATAATTCGTAATTCTTTCTTCACACCACCACAATCTCTAGCTGTGGACAACTTTCTGGCTTATTGTAGCCAAAAAAAATGTTTCTTGTTATAATCATCCAAGTTCTTAGCAAAAATCCAACCTATCTCACTGATACACTTTGGATTTTACACGTCACGAACTTTAGACTTAACCATTGAAAGGGGGTGAAACTATGAACAAAGCTGATCTCGCTCAGAAATTATCTGAACAACTCGAATTACCTCGCCGTACCGCTGAAGATTTTCTTAACGCTTTTCTTGAAATCATCACCGATCAATTACGCCGCGGTGAAGAAGTCAATTTAACAGGATTCGGTTCCTTCAAAGCCGGACAACGCGCAGCTCGCATGGGTGTTAACCCACAAAATCCAAGTCAAAAAATCAAAATCGCTGCAGTCGTCGTACCAAAATTCAAACCAGGTAAAGGCCTCAAAGACGCCCTCAAAGCTGGTAAAAAATAATTCTTTCGGACAAAAAAATCCATCCCTAGAAGTAGAGATGGATTTTTATTTTCATTATTTTTTACCTAAAAAACTACCGTCTACAAGCTACTGCATAAAATCCCACAACCATAGCGGTCTTTGACAAAAACAACCCAAACTGCTATACTAACCTCACTATTTTTCTTATGACCGAAACCGTATATAACATTATTCAAATTATTCTCGCAGTTATTCTGATTGTTACCATTCTGTTGCAGCAAAAAGGCTCTGGTCTCAGCGGTATTTTTGGCGGATCAAGCAATGTTTACAGCACGAAACGTGGAGTTGATAAGATTCTTCACTACCTTACCATTATCGTCTCCATTCTTTTCTTTGGTCTTTCTCTTCTTCGTCTCGTCTTCTAAAAATAGGAAATAACGGCTCTAAAACTTTTGTCATGACTCGACTCAAAAATTTTTTAGGATTTAAAAAAAATTCCAGCTCAAACTCTGATTTAGACCGGAAACTTGTTAAAAATATTCATGGATCTAAACTTCCCAGCTGGAAGCAAATCAAGTACCTGAGCTACTTTCTTAATGCTAAAGAAAAAATGTGGCTTACGATTTGCACCATTCTTCTTGTCTTAAGCACTCTGTCGCTCGGGATGATTTATTTTTTTATTCATTACGAAAAAGCCACTGCGAGTGGTGGCGAATATATCGAAGCCATGATTGGTCAGCCTAAATACCTGAATCCCCTGTTTTCGAGCGCCGGCGATATTGATAGCGATCTGGTGCCACTCATTTACTCTTCCCTTTTCCACTACAACAACAAAGGCGAACTAGTAGGAGATTTAGTAGAAAAATATGATTTAAGCGCCGACCAAAAAACCTATAATTTTACTCTCCGCAGTGACGCTACATTTTCTGATGGCGAAAAACTGACAGCCCAAGATGTTATCTACACCTTTGAAACTCTGCAAAATCCAGAAACTGACAGTCCGCTACTTTCTGCTTTCCAAGGAATAACCCTTGACGCAACAGGCGATTTTTCTTTTCGCATAACCCTTAAAG
>CAZQNF010000137.1:0-2335 GCA_964594675.1 uncultured Gammaproteobacteria bacterium
TTACTGCGGCGGGCTTGGTAATCGGTAGTATTGCTGGTGGAAGTAAGCTCGCGATATTTACCCTGGCCCGGGAACCACCCTTCACAGTCGTATTTTTTCGCCGCCGGAAAACCAAGATCACCGGAACAAATGTTTACGACTTGGTATGGTAAACCTAACGCTTGGAGAACAGTTTCTTCGTGCGCCAAAATTTCTTCATGGAGTTTCCATGAATCTTTTGGGTGACAAAAAATTACCATTTCTACTTTATAAAATTGATGCACACGGAAAAGACCTTTGGTATCTTTACCATAACTTCCCGCTTCACGTCGGAAACATGGAGTAATAGCCACGTATTTTTTAGGTAGTTCTGCTGTTTCGAGCACTTCCCCACTATGCATAAATACCATAGGAACTTCAGAGGTACCCGATAAGTACAGATTATCTTCATCGGGATTTACGGAATAAATTTCGCTTTTTTCGGCTGGGAAAAAACCAGTACCAAACATAGCTTTTTCGCTTACCAGCATTGGAGGCAAAACGAGTTCAAAACCTTTGGTTTGGATGGTATCAATGGCAAATTGTATAATGGCGCGTTCCAAAATTGCCAGCTTGCCTTTGAGATAATAAAACCGTGAGCCGCTCGTTTTGGCACCGCGTTCCATATCGATAAGTGGTATGATATTTGGAATTTCAATGTGCTCTTTGGCTTCAAACGAGAATTCTGGAATTTTACCTTCGGTTTTAACAACCACATTCCCACTTTCATCGGGAGCGATCGGGGTTGACTCATGATTGATGTTCGGAATTTGGTACATTATCTGGTTAATTTCTCGGTCTTTGCGTTTGGTAAGAATTTCAAAACCTTCAATTTCGTCGCCGAGTTTACGTGCCAAATCCATATCGCTTTCGCTCGGGCGAGTTTTAGACATTTTGTTGCGATCGGCGCGAAGCTTGTCGGCTTCTTGACGCATTTTGGTGGCATCTTCATAGAGATGGATAAGCTCATCAAGCTCAACTGTTACATTACGGCTGGCATTATTTTGCTCAACCAGTTTAAGATTTTCTATAACCCAGCGAATATCTAACATATAAATTAGTTAATATACTTTAAAAGCAAATCTTTATTTTCCTCCAAACATTTTTTATCCATATCTAGCATATCTTTTTCTAAAGCCTCCTGGTAAGTAAACCAACCGGACTGGATTGATTCTTCTTCGGCAAGTTGAAGAGTGCCCGATTCTATAGAACAAATATGAATTATGACAAAAATTTGATCAGACTGCTGACTGAGAATAACTTTGGTATAAATTTTTGGAATTTTTTCAATTACTTTTATATTAAAACCCGTTTCTTCCTTTACTTCGCGTTGCAAACAGTCGATGATTTCTTCGCCGGGATCAATGCCCCCACCAGGAAATTCCCATTTTCCATGCAACTCGGGCCGAGTATCACGTCGCTGACTTAAGAACATCTTTCTTTCTTTTACTATTAGTGCGACTGGAACGACAATTTGTTTAAAAGCAAAGCTATGAATTAAAAAAAGTTTTACTTGAAGCATGGCCTTGCCTCGATGGCTGACTGAATTTTTTTCGGCAACACTGAGTTCGGCAAAAGTTTTTTGGAAGGGTGGATAATAAAAAATACTATCGTAACCCATACCTTCACGAGAGGTGAGATTCTCAAATTTGGAATTTACCACTTCACCTTTAACCTTCTGCGTAAAAATATGAATTGATTGATCGATAGGGTTAAATAAGCAAGCGCTCGTTTGAAAAAAACAACCACGTTTTTCCTGGGGAACTCCGGATAACTCTTGAAGGATTTTTTGATTGCGCGCCTCTGCGGTCGAGGCATAGCGTTTGGCTTTGATGCCAGGTTCACCACCTAGATAATCCACGCAAAACGATGTGTCTTCGGCCAAAGTCATCAGCCCGCTTTTTTGAGCAAAGAATTTAGCTTTATGGAGAGCGTTTTCCTCGGTAGTGAAAAAAGGTTCTTCCAGATCTATGGTATGAAGACTCAGATCGGTTAAACTGACAAAATCAAAATTGAGATCATTAAAATGAGAAATAATTTCTGAAAATTTCCCGGCATTAGTAGTAGCAATAAGAATTTTTTGTTTTAACATAAAGCTTCGGTCAAAAGCGAACTTTTATATTTTTCCGGATGAAACGAATCAAGACGAATAATTACGGCGTGTTTGGGTTTTCTTTCTTCGAGTTTGTTTAGATCAATTTCCTGGTCATAGCCCAAAATAATCACATCCGGTTTTTCTTCGTCAAGAATTTTAAATTTATCACCAGTATTTCCGAGGCGAACCGTATCTGCCAAATGGAGTTTTTCTAAATTTTTA
>CAZQNF010000138.1:0-2330 GCA_964594675.1 uncultured Gammaproteobacteria bacterium
GTGAGGATGCTTTTTTATGTAATGAAGATTTACAATTATTCGCAGTTGCCGATGGAGTTTCCGGAACACTTTTTTCTAAAGAAGCGGCTGAAGCGGCGTGTAAATGGCTGCAAGAACTTATGCTTGAGGATCAAATTTTGAGAAATAAAGATCTAAAGCTAGCTGAAGCCGCAAGAAAAAGTGTTATTTCTGGGCTTAAAAATAAATTCTATGCAGTAAATCAAAGAATGATAAATTTACCTGATTCCATTCCTGAAGATGAAAAGAGAAAATTGAAAGAAACGGTTGGTAATGAAGTTAAACCCGAAATTGGCCAAACCACATTATCTTTCGTAAAAATTATTAAGAGTGGTGCGGGCGAAGTTGGGGTTTTAATTGGGTATGTGGGGGATAGTCGTGTTTATTTTTATCAAAGTGGGCGGTTAAGACAGGTAAGCGAAGATGATAGTTGGTTGGTGCGAGAGAGTGGTTATGACAAGACGACCGTTCATAAAATAAGTAAATTTTTTGATAATGTAAATTCTGAAGAAGAGCTAAGCAGGGCTGTTGATGTTGGGGGCGCTTTGAGTGTAGTTACATATGAAAATGGCACTTCAGATTTTGCGGTTTTTTCGGATATGTTGAGTCTTTTTTACGCACGTAATCATGCGTCTCAGTTTGTTGGTGCAAATAGTCTAAAACCAAACTTATTAATGAATAATTTATCCCAAGATACTGAAATACTTATTTGTTCCGATGCAATCCACAAGAATCTAACGCATAATGAAATACAGGAAATTATGAATGGTTATAATTCACCCACTGAAAAAACAAGCTTGTTAATAAATAGAGCTAGATCAAGAATGTTTGAAAATGGTTTTCGTTCAAACCTTGATGATGCTACTGCGATAATCATAAAAATTTCGCTAAAAACCTAATTGACTCGCACCATAGTCTCGCCTATAATTCACCTGGTTACTCTTTAAAAGGTATTTTATATATGAATAAAACCCCAGCTCCAGATAATTCTAAAAAAAAACCTAATCTTTTTGGTTTGCTTAAACCCTATCAAGGTTGGGTAATTTCTCTTATTCTGCTTGCTCTTCTCAGTAACGGGCTTAATCTCCTTATCCCCAAAATTATCGCTCGTGGCATAGATGCTTTTGCCCAGCATAATTTTAGCTTTAGTGCTATTATTATCGAATTTTTGCTAGCGGCCATCGGTGTGTTTGTTTTTACTTATATTCAGAGTTTGGTGCAAACCTATGCTTCCGAACGTGTGGCCAAAGACTTGCGCCGTGATCTTTCGGCCAAAATTTCTGCACAAAGCTACAGTTACATTGAACAGGTAACACCAGCCAAACTCTTGACCAACCTGACCTCAGATATTGATTCGGTAAAAATGTTTGTCTCTCAAGCCATTGTATCCATATTTTCGTCGGTATTTATTATTATTGGCGTCGCTATTCTGCTTATTTCCATAAATTGGCGCTTAGGTCTCGCGGTGCTTCTTATTGTGCCAATTATTGGGGGAACTTTTTTCTTGGTATTTGGCAAAGTAAAAGTGCTGTTTAAAAAAACTCGCGAAGTTATTGACGCTCTTAATAAAGTTATTAACGAAAGTATTCTGGGTTCAGCACTCATCCGGGTGCTTAATTCTCAGCAACCGGAATACGAAAAATTTATTTCGGCCAATACCCAGGCCAAAAATTTAGGTTTACAAATTTTATCCTTATTCGCAAGTTTGATTCCGATCATTACTTTTGTCGCCAATCTAGCCGCGCTTACTATTCTGGCTCTGGGTGGACATTTCGTTATTATGGGGACCATGTCGCTGGGTAATTTCGCCGCTTTTAATACTTATTTAGCACTCCTCATTTTCCCCATTCTTATCATTGGGTTTATGAGCAATATTATTGCTCAGGCCGCTAGTTCGTATGAGCGTGTGTGTGAAGTTCTGGGTACTCAGGAAAAATCTGAAACCGGCACTTTGCAAACAGAATTGAGCGGTCATGTGGAAATTAAGAATCTTACCCTGAATTATGGCGAAAAATCAGCTCTCAAAAATGTTTCCCTAGAAATTCCCCCAGGTACGAAAACCGCTATCATTGGACCAACTGCCGCGGGAAAAACTCAGTTATTGAGCGTTCTAACCGCGCTTATCGAGCCGCAAAGCGGAACTATCAAATATGACGGACACGATATTCATGAGTACGAAAAAAATAGTTTTTATCGTCAGGTTGGCTTGGTGTTCCAGGATAGTATTATTTTTAATCTTTCATTAAAAGAAAATATTGCTTTTGAAAGTAGTGTTCAAGCCAAAGATCTAGAGCTGGCGATTACTACTGCTG
>CAZQNF010000139.1:0-2315 GCA_964594675.1 uncultured Gammaproteobacteria bacterium
TCATTCTTTACGATTATTTTTTATCGTTGGCAGCTTGGTACAATTTCATCAAATTTAGAACAGCTTTATCGAGGCGCAACACTCAGCGGATCGTTTTTTATAGATTGGCCACTTCGTCTTTTGATTTTTACTATACCTATTTTTGTAATACTTGTTTTTATACGAGTAGTTTTATCTCGACGGGTAGTTGTAAAATCAGACAAAGAGGATGTTGTTCCGATATCTATCCTGCAAGATTTAAATAAAAAGAAGGTTTAAATACCTTCTTTTATTTTTTACCTCTTAACACGTTTAATTTTGGCTTGCAGGTTTAATCGTTTCTGCAATTTTATATAATTCATCTTTGGTTACGGTATCGTTTTTACGATAGTAAAATTCGATGACATATTCTTTATTTTCAAAATTCTTTTTTATAGTTTCTTTAGGGAATGCGCGGTCCATGACATCTTCTCTGGTTGAACTAGGCACATTGTCGAATTCCTCGCCACTAAAACCAGTAGCAGGTGGTTCTAAAATTGCGTCATAAATTCTGAGTTCGCCTTTTTCACCTTTTAAAATTTGCATATCATATCCGCTGCCTTGCGCAAGCTTTTGGTATTGAACATAAGGAACATAGCTTTCCGGGTAGGCAAAGGTTAAAGGTAAATCTGGGTTATGTGTGGGAGGTCGGTTTATAAAATTCCCGAGCGTTTCCGGGCTATTAACAGTAACCCAGGGTTCTTGAACGGTGGGAGGAGGTGTTTGAATCTTATTTGCAGTTTCTGTTTGAGAAACCTCGTTGCTGTTTAAATTGGAACTGCAGCCAGTTATGGTAAGTAGAAGGGGGATGGTGAGTAAAATTGCTTTATTCATAATAATTATAATTTATTTTTAGATATTTAGAACCGGTAGTTCAAACGTAATAATTATAAGTATAACCGTTTTTCTGTTAAAATGAAACAGGAAATAGTTGTTATAAAAAGCGTTTAAGTTATTTTTAATACTTTTATGGGTAAACTAAGCGAGTTGACAAAAAGGCTTTTTTGTAGTATAATGAAAAGTTAATTTTTTAAGTTTAACATATATGGCAACAGACCATTCTCAAGGTTTAGTAAATTCAATGCCTGCAGATAGCAGCAATGAGGTTATTTATTTGGTGGGTGTGAAAGATGATTTGGAGGGCGTGGTTGGACAAAAAATGAAAAAATGTTTAAGGGGTGCAGTATTTGCAAGAAATACAAACACTCAAAGAACTGGGATTGAGTCCAAATTACAAATCGTAACACCTGAAGAATTTGAATCAATGTCGGTAAACAGCGGTGATGGAGTATGCGTGCTTACCTCTCAAAAATTATTAAAACCTGTCTTAGATCGAGTGATGGCAAAAGTAGATAAAAATGCTTTGGTTTTTGCGCGCGTAGAGGAAGCTCATTGGATAGATACTCGCGATAACGAATATTTACGGTTCCCTAAGGGTCCAAGTTTGGCTGCCAGAGGAGAAATGAGCGGCGGTACTAATGAAGTTTCAGCAGCTTTAGTAGAACGGATGCAGGATAAAAGAAAAGAGGGTTTGGCAGAAATGGCTCGTAAAGATGAATTGAAACGACAAGAAAGAGCGTTGGCAGCAGCAAGGTTAGATCTAAATACAGGGTCTGTAAGTGTTGTAATAGTTGATTGGTTAAATGTTAAGTTTGAAATCTTAAGAAAGATTGAACAAGCAGTTGAAGGTATAAGGTTGGAAACAAAAACTCCTATGAAGCCTAATGTTAAAAGAACGGGTGGTGTTAATTTAAGTAGCTGGTTAGAAGTTTGGGGCGATAAAATTGATGAGGCTCAGCTAGTCTTATTTCCTGCCATGAGTGACGCGGTTGCGGATTTTTCAACTAATGAAGCTGCTTATGCTGCTTACGAGAAAATAGAAAGACGGTGTGGTAGTAGGTTTCGTTTAATACCGCTATTTCTAAGTGATGTGCAAGCAGGTAATCCTGTATTACAGGAAGATGAGTTTAAGTGGATAAAACGTTATTTAGAATCTGCAGTCCGGGTTGCGGAAAAAGAAAGAGATGCAGAACAAGCTGCTGAAAAATTTAGATCAGCTGAAGCTCCAAGAAGATAAAAATAATTTTTACTAAAAACCGTGAATGCATGTTCACGGTTTTTTTGTTTAAAAATGACAAAAAGTTAATTTTTTTAGGATTAAAAACAGCTAATTTAGCTAGACGCGGTGGTAAAAATATGGTATTTATGGTGGGTATAAAACTTATTTCGCTTAATACGTATGGCGTACATTTTTTTGCGCCGCTCATGGATTTTATAAATATGCAGGCGCAAAGTAC
>CAZQNF010000140.1:0-2294 GCA_964594675.1 uncultured Gammaproteobacteria bacterium
CTACTCACCTGTGATTTAAACGATCGAATGAGTTTAGAAGAAGCTAGAGCAAGACTTACATTTTTCATGAAAGAATTGCAATAAAATTAGATTTATTAAATGTATTTAGCTTGCTTCGGTTTTAAAAATTGAAATATTCAGGACATATCTCGCGGCTCTTACCATTTTGACTTCAACTCTTCAACTAACCCTTCTATAGCTTTTTCTCCACTTTCCACTCGTTTTACGTCAATTTCCAAAGAAGTATTCTGATTAAACTGCACACCGATCTCAGCTTGCCAATAGATTCTATTCAGAAGCGCCCATACAGTTACAATTTCTCTTTGTTCGTCACTGAGCTCAAGCGCGTTCATTACCGCATTAGCGTAATAGTCGCCATATTGGGTACCGTACCAACTAGCCTTAATTCTTCCAATTCCTTCCAGCGGATCTCCGTAAGCAACCCCATCTAAATCTACCAGACCATTAAATTTGCCGTCGTGAATCATCACGTTCTTCGAACTCATATCATCAAAATAGAACTGTGATGGAGCTGATTTGAAATAGTCTTGGTATTTATCCAAGACTTTTGCGAAGAGCTGTATATACTTTTCTTTAACTGTACCCGTCTTTTCATTTCTGCTTTTTATGGTCGCGAGCATCTCTTCAGCTTCCTCGGCCAACGTGGACTTTAATTTCTTGTCGTTAAATCCAACCCAGCCATACATTCCATTGGTAGGCAGGGCGACAAGTTTTTTTTCGATTCTAGCTATTTCTTTAGCGATAGTATCAAGCTGCTCTTCATTGAGAGTCGAAATGACCTTATCAATATCTGCCCCCTCAAGCCTCGTGAGTATTTGCCAGTTATAGAGCGAAGTACTTTTAGAATAATTTTCAGCAATAATTTGAGGCACTTTAATACCTTTGGACTTGAATAGGGGGATATTGTTGCTAGAACCTCTTAGCGATTCTCGCCGATTGAGGCGAACGATATATTTCTGACCTCCAAACTCAACGCCATAAACTTCGTTATCCAAACCCACCTTCATTCTCTCTATTGCATCTGGATATTTCCCAAAATGACCAAAAATAACTTCTGCGACTAAATTCTCATGAGATTCTGGATGGAAATCTTCTTGTTCCATAATTTTGATGGTAACTTATCAAAACAGTCTTATTCTAATTCGGTTCAAAGTTGCTAATCTGGCGGAAGAGGTGGGATTCGAACCCACGGTGCCTTGCGACACGACAGTTTTCAAGACTGTTGCCTTAAACCACTCGGCCACCCTTCCAGGTGTTTTTGTTTTATAATTCCGTCAACAAATTTTTTATTCGTTCTCGACCCTTACCACTTTTTAAAAACAGTTCTTCCGTTCTGGCGTCATGTTTTGATATAAACGCTTCATAATAAACCAATTTCCATGGCGCACCATGTTTAGTGGCAACAACTTTTCCACTATTATGATTTGCCATTCTCTGTCTTAGATCGGCAGTACTTCCTTTGTACAACTCACCTGTCTTAAGACTTTTTAGAATGTAGACATAATGCATATTGTTTTGCCTTTGCGCCCTAAGCGCATCAGCCTTGGGCTGAAAACCACTCCGCCACCCTTCCAGACGGGTTTCTGTATTTACCCGTCTAAGATATCATAAAATAATGAGTAGGGCAAGGCTTAGCCGCGGGTTTTTCGTATAAAACTAAGGGCAACTTTCCCAACCTTTTTCGCAGTAGCCCAAGCCATCGCTCCCCGAAATCGCGCGAGGAAAGTAAAAAACAACGTACCAACCCCCACTTCTACCGCCGTCGTTACGGCTTTGGTGTCGCTTGAGGCTGTGGAAGTCGTAGTGGAAACTACATTCATTACACCTGCATTTTCAACTCCATTTTTTACTACCACATCTTGTTGACTGCGTGGCCAAATTTGCCAGCCACTACTTGCGTGTTCCACTATACCAACAACCTCAACCCCCTCGCCTTCTTTAAAAACTTTTTTATTAATCTGCCCACCTTTTTTGAGATACATTACCCCTTCCGCTTCGCCGTCATCCACATACATCATGTTGGTTTTTATTTCCGTAATTTCGGCATTGAGCATAACGAGTTGTCCGGCATTTTCTTCGTTTATTTCGGTTGTAGAAATTATTGGGGGTGCAGGCAAATTTCCGGCTTGTACAAACTTGATATCAGTTTTATTTTTTACCAGCACTCGTTTCATGCCACTGGCTTCGGAAATTCGGCCAATTACCTGTACCACGTCCCCTACTTTTAGAGCGGGGAAATTTTTGGCGCTTTGGTAAATCTGGATACCGGAACT
>CAZQNF010000141.1:0-1682 GCA_964594675.1 uncultured Gammaproteobacteria bacterium
GCTTAGCGTGGCGAGCAGTCGTTTGCTCATGAGTTACGAGAATAATGGTATGACCGGCGTCATTAAGACCTTGCAAAATCTTCATGACCTCAATACCAGATTTTGAGTCCAGATTACCAGTCGGCTCATCGGCAAAAATAACTTCCGGATCATTTACGAGGGCTCGAGCAATAGCAACACGCTGACGCTCACCACCGGAGAGCTGATTGGGACTAAAATTGAGGCGATGGGTAAGATTAACGGACGCGAGGAGTTTTTTGGCTCGCTCTTCCCACTCGGCTTTGGGATATTTGCTATACATGAGGGGCAGCATCACGTTTTCAAGAACACTGGCGCGTGGTAAAAGATGAAAAGCCTGAAATACGAAACCGATATTCTGGTTGCGCATATGCGCCAAATCATCCTCCGTTAAATTGGTAATATTTTCACCGTTCAATAAATATTCGCCGCGTGATAAAGTATCAAGAAACCCTAAAATATGCATTAGAGTAGACTTTCCGGAGCCAGATGGACCCATGATGGCAACAAACTCACCTTTCTCAATGGTAAAATTCAGACCATGCAAAATTTCAAACGATACGCCCGCACTTTCATATTCTTTTACCAAATTTTTTACTTCAATAAGCGGCATACATTACTTATTTGACGGTTTTGGTACCTAACACAACCTGTTGACCTTCATTTAAGCCAGAAAGAATTTCTACCATTCCCCCATCGGCTTTAAGGCCAAGGGTAACAGGAGTTTCAACTTTGTTGTTATTACTATCCAAAACTTCTACATATTTACCGCCTTCTTCATTGGATTTTACAGCGCGCAGAGGAATGTGGAGTACTTTTTTGCGCGAGTCAGTGCTGACGGTAACGTTCACGGTCATACCAGGTTTAATTTTCTCTTTATCCTTACTGTCTACGATAGAAATACTGACTTGGTAATAAACAACACCTTGAATTTCGGTAGATTTGGGATCGATGGCGATTACTTGACCCGCAAATTTTACATCGCTTCCCAATGCATCAACGGTAAATTGAACCGCATCATTGCCTTTAAGCTTCACCACATCGGTTTCGGGAAGGTCAAGCTTGATTTCGTAGCGGGGAGATAATAAATTAATAACAACATCACCAGAAGAAACCAACTCACCAGCTTTTTTACCAACGTTTGTAACTACGCCATCGATTGGTGCGCGCAGAATCGCTTTATCACGACTCGCTACCGCTTGTGCCAGGCTCGCTCGGTAAGCGGCGACATCGACCTCTCGAGGTGGATTTACTTTGGTTTGTAAATTAGAGAGAGCTTGGCTGTAGGCCGCTTCTTTGATTTTAATATTGTTGTCACCAGTACTTTTTGCCTGGTTTAGATCATTATTAGCTTTATCAAGAGCAATGCTAAAATTTTGATAGCTATTTTTGGCGTTGGTAATGGCTTGACCATTACTGATAAAAGCTGAGTATTGAGCGGTAAGCACTGAACGAGTAGCCTCAATAGTACTTTTTTTAGCATCAAGCTCAGCCTGTGGAAAATCTCCGACTGGAGGGGTAGCTGTCAGTACCGCTGAAACATCGGTTAAAAGTTTGCCGATTACTTGGTTTGTTTGCTGAGCAGTTTTCAAACCTGCATCAATGTCCACTTGGGATGATCCAACGGTTAAGACAGCTAAGATCGGTTTTGCTTTCTGGAGTTC
>CAZQNF010000141.1:1692-2279 GCA_964594675.1 uncultured Gammaproteobacteria bacterium
GTTAAAACACTAATAACTGGTTTCACTTTTTGTATTTCAATTTTGGCATTTCGATAACTATCTTGAGCACGCGACAAAGCGTTAATATCTTTTTGCGATAAATATTTTTCAAACGTATCGTTAGCAAAAGTATTGTCTATTCCTAAAATATTGTCCGCTTGAGTAAGCGCATCATCAAATTTCGATACAGCGGCTTGTAAATTGGATGCTGCAGTTTCATAAGACTGGATAACGATTTGGCTGTTAATACCGCCTTCAGCCAGCTTAAGGTTATTTTTAGCGGTTAAATAGGCGCTCTGTGCCTGGTTAACATTGGCATCACGGTCAACTTTGGCCTGGTCTAGAGCAGCTTTAGCTTGGTCAACTGCTGCTGAATAATAATTTTTATCCTGAGAAGTTGCTGGAGCGAGTTTTTGGTTTAAATTGGCGGCTGCTTGGGCAACAGCGGCATTAAGCTCGCTGAGGCGAAGCGAAGCTAAAGTTTGGCCAACTTTTACGGATTGGCCCTCTTTAACATTTACCACGCTTAAAGTGCCGGGCATTTCAAAACGCAAAGACAAATCATTCACAGATTCAACTTTACCGAC
>CAZQNF010000142.1:0-2257 GCA_964594675.1 uncultured Gammaproteobacteria bacterium
GAAACGCTCATGAACGCCGGATTTACTTCCACCATTCGTTATTCCCAAGGCCAGGATATTGCTGCGGCTTGTGGGCAGTTAAAAAATACGGAAAAAGTATAAAATAGAATCATGGTATGAAAAAATTTTTGTTTCTGATTGTTTTGTTATTTTTATCTGGTTGCGTAATTCAGAGGAATGGCAACATTCAACCAAATAAAAAGATCCCACTTGATGTAAATTCCGCATCGACTACTCAATTAATTTTTAACGATCAAGATCCGCTAGCAGCTTCAAATGTTCCTAATAAGTGGACAAAATATTCAAATACTTCGTTAGGAATAAATTTTGAAATTCCAGATGTTTCAAGTACACCATCTTTTTCTTATTGCGAAGTGCAAAATTCAAATCTGAATAATAGCATTCAAGGTGTTACTATTGGTAGCACGATAAATATTACATCTGAACCTACATCGCTCAGTTTAAACGATTTCGTGGATAATTTTGTAAAAAATCAAATAAAAAACGATAGTAACTGGAAAATGAATGATAAAATGAAGAAAAATGTAAATAATGTATCGGCAATTGATCTCATTTTTCAGTTTGGTGGAACGGGCAGAAACGGCGAAATTATATTTTTGAAAAACGATGAACGTATTTACCAAATTTCCTATTCTGGAGGAGGTTGGACATGCGGTTTTGAACCAGCGGTTTGGGAACATGTTGTCAGTACGTTCAAATTGAATAACTAGAAAATTGTTCTAAATTTTACCTATGGACAACACGAACGACAATTTTTTTCAAGTTTCGGTAAAAGCACTCTTTTTTGACGAGCAAAACAAACTTATGATGCTGCAGGAGGCCGACGGCAGATGGGAGCCAGCCGGGGGTCGGGTACAAAAAGGAGAAGATTTGCTGGAATGTTTGCAAAGAGAATGTTTTGAAGAAACTGGTCTTACCTGTGAAGTGTTGGAAGCTCGTCCATCAATTGCTTATTCTACTATTGATGGAAGTGGGCGGCCGAGAATTATGCTTTTTTACCGAGTAAAATTTAGTAGTCTGGATTTTAAACCTTCGAATGAATGTATTGATGTTAAATTTTTCACCAAAGAAGAAATTAGAAATTTAAATAAAGCTCCGCAAATAGAAAAATTGGTGGATTTTTTATAAAATTTTATGGGAACAATTCCACTTTCCGAACTCGAATTCAGCTTTGCCCGTTCCGGCGGTCCTGGTGGGCAGAATGTAAATAAAGTTTCAACCAAGGTGCTCGTGCGCTTTAATATCAAAAATTCTTCCTACTTGAATTCAGAAGACAAAAAAATTCTTTTAGAAAAGCTTAAAAATAAAATTAACGATCAATCTGAGCTTATTGTAACGGCCGATACCGAGCGTTCGCAACTGCAAAATAAAATGCTCGCCATCGAACGTTTAAATGATTTTGTGAGCAAGGCTTTAATAAAACTTAAACCTCGCCAAAAAACTCGCCCCACGTTCAGCTCAAAACTTAAAAGGCTTGAGGGTAAACGCAAAACATCAGAGGTTAAGCAGGGGAGACGCGCTAAAGACTTAAGCTAGTTTTTCAATTTTTTCCTGGATTTTCAGCCATTCCTCTTCGGCATCGGTAATTTCTTTAAAAACCAGACCAACTTTCTCGTTCAACTCTCGAGAGTAATTGGTTGGGTTGGTGGCAAATTGACTGAGAAGATCTTCTTTTTCCTCGGTCAATTTTTTTATTTTTTCCTCAATTTTTTTAATTTCTTTTTGCAACCGCTTCAGTTCCTGTCGTCGTTCCGCCTTTTCACTCGTAGTTAAAATAGTATTATTTTCTTCCGGATCGCTCGCAATGTTCATCTGTGCTTTTATTTGTAAAACATAATCTTCGTAGCTGTGGTTAAAGAGTTTTACCGATCCATTTTTTACTTCAATAATGTTCGTTGCCAGCAAATTCACAAACGTACGGTTGTGGCTGATAAATAAAACCGTACCATTATAATCGATCAAAGCGTGCGACAAAGCTTCCACAGTTTCAAAATCTAAATGGTTGGTCGGTTCGTCAAGGAGCAAAATATCATTTTTTTGCAGAAGAATTCCGGCGAGCGCGAGTCGTGCCTTTTCGCCACCGCTTAAAATGGAGACCGGTTTTAACAAATCATCATCTTTAAATAAAAAATTCCCAGCCATTTTCAAAATTTCTTCGTCCGTCAGTTCCATGCCAGCCGATTTTTTAAGATGCTGCCAAACTTGCTGGGTTGGCTTCAACCCGCTGGTTACATGC
>CAZQNF010000143.1:0-2252 GCA_964594675.1 uncultured Gammaproteobacteria bacterium
GTTCTAGGCTCACTACTTGCCGCCGCGAGTATTACCCTTACTTCACTTACACAGAGCGCTATCTGGGATGCAATTGGGTCTCTGCTTATCGGGCTTTTGCTCGCCTGCGTTGCCATACTTCTTATTCGAAAAAATCGAGAATTTTTACTCAAAAAGGCCATGCCTCAGGCTTTGGAAGAGCAAGTGCTAGATATTTTAAATGCTGAACCAGCGATTGAAAAAGTCGTTGATTTTAAATCGTTTGTGCTTGATGTAAGCACCTACCACGTTAAATGTGAAGTAGAATTTAATGGCACCGAACTCTTAAAAGAAATTAATAATTACGGCGAACTGCAGGAAAATTTTGATAACATTCGCAACGACTATTCACAATTCCTACGTTTTTGTACAGAAATAATTGATCGAACGCCACGTTTAATGGGAACGAAAATTAATGAAATTGAAAAACGAATACAAGAGCGTGTGCCGCAAGTCCGTCATATCGATATTGAAATAAATTAACCGATATGAGAACAAAATTGTTAAAACTTGAGACAAATTAAAAACGGCATATGTCGCGAGATACTAAAGCTGAATATTCTACATCAGAAACTGTTACGACCCAAAAAACCATTCAAATACAAGAATATGGAGCGATTACCATAGAAAACTTCTACATACCACGAACAGGAGAACAACTCGCATATCAAGCACTTGGTGCTGGGCAAAATTGTTTTATAGCCGCGCCATCTGGCTCTGGTAAGAGCAGTTTACTTTACCATTTAGCCCGATCTCTTTCAGAATCCGGGGTTCTTTTCTCTAGAGAGCCTAGGGTCTTCTTTTGGAATAGAACATATATACCATGAAATGGCTAACGCGTTTAAACAAAAATTTTTATACTCAATCAGAAGAATGGTTGAATATCCTTCAGAAGCAAAGAGTAGCGACGTTTTTTATAGATGCTTACAACAGATTCAAGCTAAACGAAATGTAGTTATCTGTATAGACGAAATTGGTAAACTTCAAAATTTATCCAAATATACAAAAAATAGCTTTTTTGAAATGGTAAGAGACCTCAATAACCCGCCAGACGATAAAAAACACACCCTGCCACGAATTAATTTTTGTTTCTCTAACACTAGCCCAATCCCTCTCTTTGATCAGCAAGATTCCCTACCCGCAGCACAGCATATTGCCCTAGAAGACTTTAGTTGGGATGAAATAAAAGAAGCCTTACTTCCTTTATTTCAAAAGGGTTTTGCAGATGCCGAAAAAAAATTACGTGAAATATATGAATGGACAGACGGAAACCCACAAATGACTTGCCAAATCGCTAATCGGATACTATATTTTCCAAGCAAAACTGTAGAAATAATCGTTCGAGAAATAATGATGGATGATAATACATTTTTCTTTACCTTAAACTTTATCTCTGACCACGGCGGACACAGCAGCCAGGCAAAACAGTCATTATGCCAACAAATAATGACAAATAAAAACCTACCCTACGATCCTAACAATCCCTTACACAAATATTTAATAACTGCCGGGTTACTAAAAAACAAAGCTGGGGTTTTAAAAATACGCAACAAAATTTACCAGCTGGCCTTATTAAAGCTAAGATAAAGGATAGATTATAGCTCTATTTAAATAACCGCAAAATTAAACATCACTGTATCTTCATTATTTTGTACACAACATCTCTCTGAGCTAACTTTACAACTACCACCTCCCCCACCCCACGCCCTAATAAAGCCGCCCCAACCGGCGAAGTGTGCGAAATAATTCCTTGTGCTGGATCAGTTTCTGCCGAGCCAAGGATTTGGAAAGTTTTTTGTTTATTATCGTATTCCACGGTTACAGTATGGCCAATTTGAACTATACTTGTTTCTAAATTCTCAGGAATAATGACAGCCTGGTCACATTGTCTCTCAAGTTTTAAGATACGATTATTAATCCCCCTCAATTTTCCTTTCGCCAGTTGATACTCTACATTCTCAGAAAAATCACCCAGCTCAGCTAGCCTTCCTACTTCAGCGGCGGCTTTAGGACGAACAAATTTTTTTAGGTTTTCAAGATCGGCTCTTAGTTCACTAAGTTTATTTTGTGTTAAAACTAAATCTAAAGGCATTTGGCTAAATTTTCCAGGTTTGCGATACGGAATTTGCATATCATTATATAGTTTACATTTAAGGCTTATTGAACCTACGCTCTAAAACAAAACTGTTCAATATTACGATTTTCTTCTTAAAGCACTTTTCACAGTTAATACT
>CAZQNF010000144.1:0-2251 GCA_964594675.1 uncultured Gammaproteobacteria bacterium
TGCTTAATTTTTTCTATTTTGTCTAGCATATGTCTTAAAAGAATTGAACAATATAAATATACTACAAATAACTTATTTTTTCAATATAGCTAGCTATTTTTTGAGTAAATCGCGATTGGCAAAAATTGTATAGCCAATTCAATATTTTTATGCTAAGCTTTGACTGATTCACAAAATATATTCATAATCACTTTTTAAAATTTTCTATGTTTGGTTCGCTCTGGATTACATTTCTGTATCAACCGCTCTTTAATACCCTTATTTTCCTTTATAACACCGTGGCTTTTCAAAATTTAGGCTGGGCGGTTATTTGTCTAACAGTTCTTTTACGACTCGCTCTTTTGCCGTTTACGCTCCTTGCTGAGAAAAACAAAGAAAGGAACGAGGCTATTTTAAATGAAGCGAACGAAGCGGTGAGGGTGTATAAAAATGATCCGGTGATACAAAAGCAGGAAATGCGCAATATTATGCGCGAAAAACGTATATCGCCCTGGGCAAGTTCGCTTGCCTTGGTGGTGCAGGTAATAGTGTTTTTGGTACTGTACCAAGTGTTTAACCGGGGGATTAGTAACGAGAAAATTGCGCCGTATCTCTATTCGTCCGTGCAATTTCCGGGCGTCATTAATACCAATTTTTACGGATTTGAGATCGGTGCTCGCTATACGGTGTTTTGGCCGGCTATTATCGCGACCTATTTGGTTATTTCTATTATTATGCGTTCCGGTCGCAACGGTTGGAAGCGATCTGATCTGTTTTATTTGGTATTTTTCCCGTTATTTGTCTTTGGATTTTTGTGGTATTTACCGATGGTAAAATCGCTGTTTGTTTTGACAAGTATGCTATTTTCTGATACCGTAAGGCTAATTTTCTTCTTCCGTGATTTAAAAAAAGAAGAGAAAATATCCGTATAATTAGCTATAAATAAACCAAATATTCTATGTCCGCTGATTCCCTTGATAAGCTCATGTATTCGTTCGTGGTAGATGATGTCTTAAAAGGCCTATTTATCCATGTGCCGCCCGGTTATGTGGCGTGCGTGTATGATTTGGGACGCGGCGTACTGAAAAAAGTCTTAACTCCGGGACTGCATCTTAAGATTCCGTTTTGGCAAAAAGCCAAACTTTTTAATACCCAAACTTTGGAATACAGTATTTCCAAAGGTTTTAATATGCAATACGAAACTGCGCTCGGTGATATACCAATTGCTGCGGTTACCGAAGATACCAAGAAAATTACTATTGAAGGTACAATTTTACTGCGCCTCGACATTCAGCAGATTCCGGCACTCTGGCAGACTATCGGTGAAGATTTTGTTGCTAAAATTATTCGTCCAACTATTCGCAGCCGTATGCGCATGGTACTCAGCCGCTATAACTATGCAGACGCGATTGGTTCAAAACGTGTGGCGGTAGAAAATGATTTAAAAGAAGAGCTTGAAAGTATCTTTTTTACCCGCGGGATTCGCGTGGAAAATATTCTCTTAGGTGAAGTAGGAATGGCTGAATAAAGCCATTTTTGTTTGTGTATATCTTCTCTTGACGAAAGATACTGGGTAGTGTATTATCACTCATATCAAGAGAGTGATAAATTATGAACCCGCGTCAAGAACAACTGCTTTATCTGGTAATTCATAATTATATTTTAAATGCCGAACCAGTCGGCTCGAAATTTTTGGTGTCTGAAGGTGGGGTGGAGCTCAGCGAGGCAACAGTTCGTAACGAACTGCGCGATCTCGAAGAGCAAGGGTATCTCACTCATCCGCATACTTCGGCAGGCAGAATTCCAACTGCGCTTGGGTATCGCTACTATGTAGATCGCTTGGGTGAGATGTCTTTGCCTAAAGCGAGTTTGCATACAACGGTTGATGAAAAATTAGGAGAACTCACCAAAGATCCTAATCCTTCTAAAAGACTGGCACGCTTTTTAAGCGAAGCAACGCTGGAGACAGTTTGTTTATCGGCCTCGGCCGATCAGCTGTACTTTACGGGTTTTACCTATTTATTTCAGAAACCTGATTTTGCCAATTTAGGATCAATTAATAATATTTCGTCAGTGTTTGATCATTTTGATGAGTCGCTGCCGAAGATTATTCCACAACTTACAAAAGAACCTCAGTATTTTATTGGTCTGGAGCATCCATTGGGGAGCGAACTTAGTATTTTAGCGGCACGGTTTGGGAAAGATCTGGGTTCAACGCTCATTTTGTTTGGACCAATTCGGATGAATTATCAAAAAAATTATTTTTACATGA
>CAZQNF010000145.1:0-2234 GCA_964594675.1 uncultured Gammaproteobacteria bacterium
TCGCCCTATGGACTTGGTACATCGTGGATGACAGATTGGTGAGTTATTTCCGAGTTGGGGAAGAGAGAGGTGTAGAGCGCTACCGCGTCTTTGGCTTCTGTATCAAACCATAAATGAGGGGTAATTTTTTGCATATGAAACTATTATATATAATTTTCAACGTATTTTTTAAAATTATCAAGAATGGCCTGCCAACCGTTTCGTTGCATTTCAAGCGGATTCATATTTTCGGGATCAAATGTTTCTGTTACTTCAATGCCAGTCGGCAGTTCTTTGAATTCTATTTTGACATGCCGTCCGTCTGCCATGTCGTATTCGATGAGTTCGTGATTTTTTACATTGGTGTAGGTACCGGTAAAATCAAAACTGGCGCTCTTATCTTTGGCGGCCATGGTGGTTTTAAAATTCCCCCCGGTTCGTACGTCATTTTCCGCGTACGGCGCTTCCCAATCTTCAGAGGCAAAAGCCCATTTGGTAATATGCTCAGGTTTGGTCCAGAGTTCCCAAACAGTAGCGAGGGGAGCTTGTATTTGGTTTGTGATGGTGATAGTTGTAGTAGGTTGCATATTTTTAGTAAAAAAATGAGTTTTTAAGTTTTGTGGTAATTTGCTTTGAGACTCAAGTGATGTCTTTGATTATCGTAACATTTTTTTTCTATCTAGGCTAGAAGTTTAAAGGAAGTGAAAGATACAAAATACAACAAGTTTAAAACTTAAAACAAAAAACTTAAAACATCAGAACAACATACAAGATACAGATAAAAATATACAAGTTTAAAAAATTTGTTGGTATCAAGAATTTATTTTCACCTGTCATTGCGAGGAGGAGGTGCAACAACGCGGCAATCCCCATTCTTAACTTGATACTAACTTCCGGATACACTATACTAAATCTGATTTAACACTTAAGTAATCTATGGGCACTCGTCTTGAACAGTTATTTACGCTCATTCCGCCAGCAGAAGTATCAACCAAAATGATGGAAGCAGCCCCGACAGTAGAGGCAATTGACGCAGCGGTGTCTGGAACCAGGGCTGAGCTTGAACCCATGCTTGCTGGTTTGGAAAAGAGTATGTGGTCGGGGTGGTATTTGGGTTCGGGGGCAGCACGGTCCCAGGGCAATTATGCCAGCACTGGCTCTGCTCTCGTTCCTCCGCACAGTGATATGGACTATCTTAATCCCAATTTTTTACAACAAATGCATGAGCGTAGATTGGCAGCTATTAAGGCTATTTTTGCCGAGGATGATCCCTGGGTAACTATTGAAGACGGTGGTATAAAAAGCTATGCGCGCGCTCAAAAGAAACTTGAGCGCTCTCAAAGACTTGGTCGGCCTCAGTTGTTGCCAGATTTGAGCCGTGTTCGTTTGGTTGCTCCAGGTTTAAGTGCTCTTGAGTGGGCTTTTGTTAGATTGAAAGACAGGATGCCGTTAGATCGTATTGCTTTGTTAAATTATTATGCTGGAGATATGGACGGCGGAAAATATAAAACACCTTTTCGCGGAGTTATGACTATGTGGTGTGAACAAAATCGAGCGCAAGAAGGTGGGTTGTATTCTACCGAAGTGCAGCTGGTTACAGAGCGAGTGAGGGCTGTGATGGATCTGAATCATCCGTTTGATGTACGGCAGACAGCGCAGTATCCGGAGGATAATGGTGAAACAAAAGATTGGCTGCACAGTCTTTTATTAAAAGCAACTATTTTAGATTTTTGGGAGAAGCTGGAAATCGAATGTTTTAGCCCCAGTGAGGACCCGGAAAATGAGGTTGATGAGAAATGAAGTTGAAAAGATTGGTCTGTATTTAACTTTTTAACTTAAAGTAAAGAAGTTTTTTATAGATGATCCGCCAAATTGTTGTGAAAACGAAGATGGGCCTGCACAATCATATCAACTCCTTTTTTAATACGATTAAACGTATCTTCATTGCCGGTGTAAGGCAAAAGGGCCTTGAGAATGTCAGGGTAATGCGATTGGGCATCATGAATAATATGATCATCCAGGTAAAGTTTTCCGAGCTGTTTCTCGCGAAGTGTGGCTGCTGAGTCGGTTGGGTACGGTGTAAATTCTTTTGCAAAGGTGCGGTTGCGTCCGGCTTGTAATTTTCTAAATTCGTGGGGAATAAAAAATTCCAGCATGAGCAGGGCGCCAGCGATAGTGAGTACGTGTTCTTGTCGCAATTCCTCAAGGGTTTGGCGATAAAAGATCGCACCGGGTAAGGGCGTGGTATCGGCGAT
>CAZQNF010000146.1:0-2224 GCA_964594675.1 uncultured Gammaproteobacteria bacterium
TTTAAAGATAGTAAGTGGCAAGTGGCACTTTTCCAAAATACACCCGCTGCTTTTCATGGTCAACCCGAGATGCGAGAAGCATTAACGAGCGAATTAAACGAGTTGGTTGGTGCTAGGTAAAAAGTAAATTTATTTTTTCTATGATGAGGAATGCCATAAAATCTGTATTTTTTATTTTGTTAATTATACTTCTCGCTCTGGTCGGGCTGGTTTTGGTTTTTTTCATGCCTAAGCGCGTAAAGACTCCAGTAGTTATGGACCATGCCACTGATGTTTTGTTGCCTAAGCCTGCACCGGCAGATATACCCAAAGAACAAACTATTAGCGGACAATACAACTGTTTGCCCAGCAAAAATACCAATGGACCAATCACGCTCGAATGTGCGCTCGGTATACAAGCCTTGTCGGGCGAATATTACGCGCTTGATATGTCGGCAGTGTCAGTAGATGCAAGTAGTATTCGAACGCAGCAGAAAATTACAGTAAAAGGTTTGGTGGTACCGATAGAGCAGATTAGCTCAAACCACTGGGCCAAGTACGATATTAAGGGGATTATAAAAGTAGAAACTTTTATAAAGAATTAGGAAAAAATTAAAAAAGAGCTAGAGAAAGCTCTTTTTTGTTATGTTGATTAAGTTATTAACAAGCTACCTTGCAATACATAGTAGTGTATGTTATACTTCTTTTATAAAATTTTCCTATGACATTAAACGTCCAAGAAAGTGTCGACAACACTAAAGCGCAGATGCGCAAGGGAATCCTCGAATTCTGCATTCTTCTCATAATTTCCGAGGGTCAAGCGTATGCGAGCGATATTTTGCGTGAATTGAAAGCCGCGGATCTGATTGTAGTAGAAGGCACGCTCTACCCGCTTCTCAGCCGCCTGAAAAACGACCAACTGCTTTCATACGATTGGTCCGAGAGTAAAAATGGTCCGCCGCGCAAGTACTATTCCATTACGGCCGAGGGCAGAGAGTTTTTAGCCGAACTCATGAAAACCTGGCAACGACTCGATTCATCTATTAACACGCTTTTACAAAAATTTCATTAATATGAAAAAAACACTTTCCATAACTCTGGGCGGACTCATTTTTAACATCGAAGACGATGCGTACGAACGTTTGTCCGGGTACCTTGATTCCATAAAAAAACATTTGGGCGAGGACGCCAACGTGGGCGAAATAATTTCCGACATTGAAGATAGTATGGCGGAAAAACTTTTAGAGAAAAAAGATCGCGCGAGCTTTGTAACCTTGCAGGACGTGGCAGGCGTTATTGCCATCATGGGGCAAGTCGAGCAAATTACGGCTCAAGAAAATATCGCAACTCAGCCAGAAGAAAAAAAGACGAATTCAGATAGTAAAAACAAACGCTTTTTCCGCAACCCCGATGACACAGTAATTGCCGGAGTGGCTTCGGGCCTCGCCGCCTATACGGGCATTGACGTAGTGTGGTTGCGACTATTGTTTGTAGTGTTTACTCTCATCAGCGGGATTGGGCCAGGTATCATCCTCTATCTTGTTCTTTGGGTAGTTGTCCCGAAAGCCCAGACCAGCGCGCAAAAGCTCGAGATGCAGGGCAAAACCGTGAGCGTAGCCGAGATCCAGGATCTTTTAAAAAACAAATCCGTACTTCTTAAAACCGAAGGCTTAGAAACCATCAATCGCCTCAAAAAAAAAGATTCTTTTCTTTATAAAATAGCGTATTTGCCAATTGATATAATAAAGAGTGTTTGGAAATGTGTGGTGGCAGTTTGGAGATTTTTCGTTCCCATAATTTTTACAATAGTAGGCATATTTTTTCTTGTTGGGTCGGTATTTTTGGTAACTGGCGCCTCGGTGGTAACCGCGCTTATGTTGTTTAGTAGCCGTTTGCCATACGCAGTATTTAATATTCCACTTAGTGAACTCGCGAATCGTCCGTGGTATTTTGTGGGGGTTGTCGCTGTATATATGAGTATTCTTATTCCGCTCATTTTTATGGTGATGATGTCTCTTACCTTTATTAAACGCCGAAGTTTTTTTAGCGTGCGTTCAATCGCGGTGCTTACCGCGCTTTGGGTGGTGGGAGTGTCGCTGGGGTCGGTCGCGGCAGCGGATGTTGCACCGTGGGCAATAAACCGTTCCAGCGAAATCGCGCAAAAACAAGAACAAAAACAAGATTATAATTTTACCAATTTTAATAAAATTTCTGTATCTGGTTTGGGTCGGGTAACCATTAAACA
>CAZQNF010000147.1:0-2224 GCA_964594675.1 uncultured Gammaproteobacteria bacterium
ATAATTATAGTCCGCAACAAGTAATAAATGTTGCTGGCTATGATTATTCTTTTTCGTTTGATCTTTCTAATGAAGGAAATAATTTGGGATCAGCGAATAAAATTTTTGTATCAAAAGAAAAATCTGATGCAGTGGAACATTCGTTGAATACTGAGCTCAAAAAAAATATTTTGCATATATCTTGGGATTCACAAGAATTGATAGCAGTTTCGCTCGAAAATACGATAAAAAATCTGTTAGATTTTAAAGGTAGTCTTCAAGAGATTTCGGTGGAACAGATGACGGTTGTCCAAGAAAATGATCGCGCAAAAGTAAAAATTTTATTAAATAATTTTAACCTTAACGATAATAAAATTATTCGTTATGTATCGGGACAAATATTGTTGCAAAAGAAATAATATATGAAGGATAAAGATGGAATCGTATATTCTGAAGTTGAGAAAGCTCAAAGATTAGTTCAAATTTACCAAGAAAAAATGGAAATTTTTGGTAAAAATAATGTTTACTTGCTTCCGGAGAAAGGGGCGTCTTTGTTAAGTGATTGTTTTCGATTTGTGGTAGTAGCCAGAAAATTTGTAAAAGAAGAAGTTATAAAAAGAATGACTCTGACGATAGAAAATGTGTTTGAATTCTCGATGGATGATCCCGAATTATGTTTTGGAGCAGAAGAAATTGAGCCTTTAACTACTGAAATGTTTGAAGAATTTTTGACAAGTCATTTTTACCAAGGGGAATTTGACTCTATTAAAGAGTGTCTTAAGGACAAAATACAGGAGGATGTACAGAGTGTGCTAGGTGCTTTGTTGACGACGTTTTATTCTCTTGAAAAATTTATACCCGTCGCTGCGCCATCTTCCGTGCTTAATTAAAATATATGCCAGAACTACCCGAAGTTGAAACCATCCGTCAGGATTTACACCGCAAGGTTTTGGATAAAAAAATTATTGCTGTAGAAATTTTGCATGGTAAAACTTTGCACGGACAAGGGGTGGTTGCTTTTCAAAATGAGCTCCTCAAAAAAAGTTTTACAGATATTGAACGAGTTGGAAAATTGCTTATTTTTTCTATAAAAAATAGCGATAATTTTTTGCTCGCGCATTTAAAAATGACGGGGCAGTTTATTTATTGTTATAAAGATACTATTGTGGCTGGCGGACATAGTTTTAAAGTGTTTGATAAAACTTTGCCAAGCAAACATACCAGAGTGGTAGTTGCATTTGCAGATAATTCTAAGCTATTTTTTAATGATTCAAGGTTGTTTGGATATTTGAAAATAGTGGATAAAAAAGAGAAAGATCGGTTGGTAGGAAAATATGGGATCGAACCGCTAGCAAAAAATTTTACCCTCAAGAATTTTACAAATGTTCTAGTAAAAAGAAAAACAAGTATTAAAGCTCTATTGTTAAACCAAGAAATTATTGCCGGAATTGGGAATATTTATGCAGACGAAGCTTTGCATATGGCCGGGATTTTACCTGGTCGGCTTGCCGTTTCGCTTAGCGCAGCTGAACTTAAAAAACTTCACGCGTCAATTGAAAAGATTATTCGCACGGCTATAAAATATCGGGGTACGACGTTTAATAATTATGTAGACAGCGAAGGAAATAGAGGAAATTTTAGTAAACATTTAAAAGTGTATGATCGCACCGGAGAAAAATGTTTAAGCTGTAAAACCGGAATTATCGAAAAAACGCGAGTGGCTGGGCGCGGAACGCATTTTTGTAAAATTTGCCAGAAATAAGACGAAATGGGAGGGTGTGCGGAGTGGTCTACGCCTAAAAAAGTAGACTCTGTTTATTTGCTTTTTTGTTTGTATTTAGCTATTATTAGAAATATTATTTGTGTTTTTATGGAGCATGTATCATTCGATCTGTCGTCAGCTCATGTCCCAAAAGAGGAGGTTACTTTTACTCAAGGTCAACTTGATAAGTTGGTTTTATCCACTGAAGAAAAGCTGCTTTTGACAGCTTCTGGTCTGGCCACTTATGATGCAAACGGGAAATTAGTTGAATTATCTCCTCAAGCTGGAGATCCAAATTGTTTTTCTAATAGAGGGGTTGATTTTTACCCAATTGAAATAGTTAGCCTGGCGCGTAGTTTGCGACATCAACTTAATTTGAGCTTGCCGGAAAGTGAAAAGTAAATTTTAATGGTTTGAACGTTTTTCATATGTTTAAAAAATACGACCCTAAGAAAATTGAGCTAAAATGGCAGAAATATTGGG
>CAZQNF010000148.1:0-2106 GCA_964594675.1 uncultured Gammaproteobacteria bacterium
GTAAATTTGTTTCGACAGTGTTTTTGTTATTCAATGTTTGAAAGTATAGAAGATTCTAGAATATGTGTCAAGGGAAGAATGTGTGGATAAACTATACATTACTTTTTAAAACTTAAAAATATTAAAAAAATCTACGATCCAAAAGGTTTTGAACCCCGACGCACAACTCATTTTGCCTTCATCTTTTTTCTATTTTTAAAAATTTTATTGCCGACATTATTATATTTTGAATTTTTCACACCCCCTTCTTTCCCAGTTTGTAATAGGGTGCATAATTTATGCTTTGAACCAGCAACATGTTTTGAATCAATTTTTTTACTTGAATTCAAAATTGTAAGAACGTACTGGTCGCTCGCCATAATTTCTTTACCTCAGAACTTTTTAGCGAACTCAGACGCCATCTGGCACATAAAGTGTTTTTTCTACTACATTCAAGAAACAAACAACCTCTATAATAAATTTATTATTGGCACAAATTTTGTTTTATGCATGGAAAATAGGTAAACTTATTTTTCAAAGTTTGGTTTATAAATAATATTGAGATTTTTTACACTATAAAAAAGTGTAAAAAAATTTAGTGCTTGAGCGCACACATTACTAGTACAATAGAATTAAAAATATGCTTCTTGGAAATAAAAGACGACTCATTATAACCGCTTTAAACCCAGCTAGTGAAAAAATAGAAAATATTGGAATTTTTTATAGTGATGAATCGAACAAACAGCGAGAAGTACGGTTTTGTCCAAGCGAAAATTTTTTAAATCGCGAAAATTTTTTAGGCAAACTGGAACTCGATGCGCAAAAAGATTCTATACAACTTAAAACAAACGGCGCAGCTGATTTATTGTTCGGATTTAAAAATGAGACTATCCGCGAAATACACTATAACTATGGATACGGCATGGGGTCAGATAGTAACGTTTGGCATATTACCGAAGCCCAGTGGCAAGAAATGAAAAGATTTTTTAGATAAAAATAAATTATTTTAAAAAAAGAAGTGATTATTATATCACTTCTTTTTTATTTCTATTTACCCACCATTCATCATTTTTATCGCCATACCACCATTCGTTGGAATCTGTTTCTAAAATAACCTCGGCAAGCTCTCTACCCACATCGGTCTTAAGTCTTTTAAGTGCCGGGTTCATCCACTCGAGCGCACGTTTATTGCCCACGTCCACCTGTTCCTTAAGCGATAAAATCCATTCTAAAATATCCGCTTCCTTGGCATAGACCGCTTCCAGAATTTCTTTTTTCTGATATTCGTCAAAACGCTCCGAAATATCCTTACCAAATGACAACGACGAAGTAATTTCCTCAATCGCTTTTTCTTCGGATTTTTCTACGTATTTTAAATGAACATAATTCAAATCCGATACCCGACATTCAGCAAGATCATGAAACAGACAAATTTTCATAACTTTCCCCACGTCGACTTTGCCGTCAAGCATACCAAGCGTATAGCCAATAAATACAACACGATTTACATGTTCAGAAACACTTTGCGAGCCACTCCCTAAAAAGTGAAAACCACTACGTGGAGTTTTGGCAAGAATTCCAACCTCAAAGAGGAAATTAACAACATTTTTAACATCTTTCATAAAAAATTACAGTAATTATATAAATTTGCTTTAGGAGTATGAATAAACTTATTCTTTAACTAGCGCGTTTTCTTTCGACGCCATTCCTCGATCTTTTTATGATCCCCACTGGTGAGCACCTTGGGGACTTTCCAACCCAAAAAATTTTCGGGACGAGTGTACTGCGGATACTCTTTTTGAGAATCGTGAATTATGAATGATGAATTAGGTTTCTTCTTTTTTCCCTTACTATTCTTAATTCTTAATTCATGGTTCTTATTAAACGTTTCTTCTTTCAGCGATTCGGCATTCCCAAGCACTCCGGGAATCAGCCGACTGACCGCTTCGACAATGGTAAGCGCCGGCAATTCTCCACCCGCTAAAACATAATCCCCAACTGACACCCGCTCATCGATAAGTTTGTGGATGCGCGCATCAAACCCTTCGTAGCGCCCGGCGATAAGAATAATCCGATCAAACTTGCTCAATTTCTCGGCCATGCGCTGGTCAAACTTTTTTCCAGCCG
>CAZQNF010000149.1:0-521 GCA_964594675.1 uncultured Gammaproteobacteria bacterium
GGTCTGTGGTGGTATCGCTCGTGTTACTGCCAATGGTATGCAATAAAAACAATCCTTTATCCTTTAGACAACGCTCTACCACCTGCATATACGTTCGATAATTTTTGTATCCCACATGTTCAAACATGCCCAGCGAAACGATGTGATCAAATTTTTCAGTCACATCACGATAATCTTGAAGGCGAATATCTATCGGAAGCCCCTGACAAAGCTCAGTTGCTAGCGCAGCTTGCTCTTTGGAAACAGTCACTCCAACCACCCTCACCTTGTAGCGATCGGCCGCAAATTTAGCAAAACTTCCCCAGCCACAGCCAATATCAAGTACTCGTTGACCTGCTTGCAAATTAAGCTTGCGACAAACCAAATCAAGCTTAGCGTCTTGTGCCGCGTCGAGCGTGACTGCTTCTTTATAATAGCCACAGGTATACGTTAAACGCTTATCAAGCATTGCCTGGTATAAATCATTGCCCAAATCATAGTGCGCTTTACCAATTTCAAACGCATGCCCCTTGGATTGCAAG
>CAZQNF010000149.1:531-2101 GCA_964594675.1 uncultured Gammaproteobacteria bacterium
TAACAAAAAAATCAAAAATCTCGTTTCACCTTTTTTTCAAGCTCTGCACGAAGCAATTTATTAAAAAATTCATCGAGACTCTCCGCATCCCACCATTTATCCATATAAGATTCCCCCAAGCCGAGCGATCCTTGTTGGAGCACTCGTGCGTAGAGTCGCTCATCATGCACTTGAATATCCCAAGGATTATTTCCGTTGATACGAATCCCGGCTGGCTCAAGGAGTTTTTTAAAAAAACTCTCTACAGAGGTAGGCATATGTAAAAATAAATAAATTCTAATGTACAACAGTTTAGCACAAACCTGACTTGATACTAAAATAATACCTCTATCATTTTATTTAAAAAAATTGAGATAGTAAAAAATGTTTAGACTCATTTTAAGTTTATCCACACATCCAGGTGTAATGAAAAATATTTTGGAACGTTGTATAATAACAACATACTTTTAAATTCTATATGAAGCACGTATTTTTGGCCAGCATGTTTTCACTGCGACTGCTGTTTGGGGCTGGCATTGCGCCGCCCGAAGCACAAGAAAAAAAGATGGAAATGTTGAACACATTCTCAACATCCATGTGAATAAAACAACCTGCGAAGTTCGCAGGTTGTTTTTAATTTATTTATTTTGCAATTTACGAGCGAGGTCTGCCACTTTTTCTACTACGTTTACAGCATTTTTATTGTGCATTTCTGCATGGACCAAATTCCCCTGTTCATCAAATGCCGACCAAACTGTTGGGATGAGCACCTGGTCACGTACATCAAGCATATGAAGCTCTCCGGCTACTTGACGCAGATGTTCCACCGCGCGAGCGCCACCAGCAAATCCGCCGTAACTTACAAAACCAACTGGTTTATCTCTCCATTCGTGATACGGATAATCCAGAGCGTTTTTGAGAACTGACGAGTAACTGTGATTATATTCCGGGGTAATTATAATAAATCCATCGGCTTCGGCTATGGTACTAAGCCATTTTTGAATGGCAGGATTTTCGTGCGGATCTTGGCGCATGCTAGATGGTACGGCTTCCGCAAACATAGGTAGCGGATAATCGAGCAGGTCGATAAGCTTCAGTTCAACATTTGGTACTTCACTCACGGCTTTCATAAACCATTTAGCAACTTTTTCGCCAGCGCGGCCCACGCGGATACTGCCGAGAATAACGTGAATTTTTTGGATATTCATAGAATAAAATTAATAAATGAATTCTTGTATTTTTTTTAAAAACGGATCTGGAACTATTTTGTAAAAAATAGTATTTCCCTCGCGTTCTGCAACAACAAGCTTTGCTTCTTTAAGAAGCTGTAAATGATGGGAAGTACACGCAATGCTTCCGCCGATTGCTCCGGCAATATCGGTAACACTCATTTTTTCTTGCTTAACCAAAAGATTGATAATTTGGATACGGCTCGCATCACCTAGCAAAGCCAAAACCTGAACTTTTCGATCTAAATCTTTGGTTAGTTTGGAGGCGACCATACTTATGACTATTTTTAAAACTAATCAAACAACTGTTTGAATAATAAATCATCTAGTCTACATTGTCAAATATAAAGTATAAAAAATCC
>CAZQNF010000150.1:0-2095 GCA_964594675.1 uncultured Gammaproteobacteria bacterium
TTTAACTTTACTTAAAAATTTAGAACCAAAACTTTCTGAAACAGAAAAGAAGCAATTAGAAGCTTGGGATAAAGAGCAAAAATACGAAGAGATTCTAAAGTTTGTCCGCAGTAAATATTCCGATGAGGAATGGGAAGTTGTTTTGAAAAAGGATGTTCAGCCGCTTGTAGACAGTTATATCTCAGAAGTTATAGAGGGAAAATAAAGTTTATAAAATTTGTCAAAATACCTTGACGTTTTCATAGAAATACGCTAGATTGGGGATCTTAGCTTTAAAAAATATGGAAATAGCCAAGCGTTGGGATTGCAATGATGTGATGGGTCGGGGTCAGGTGTGGGAAGATATGGTTTTGGACAGCCTCACAGTTGCCGAAAATACGATAGTTGAAGCGGTGATAGAAAAATTTAGGGTTGACACTGATGCTGCGGAGTTTAAGCAAATTCTGGATTTTGTTTCTGAAGAAAACGGAGAAAAGCTTGCTCGATTACTTGGTTTAGATTTGAGTACTTTTGAGATGATGGATTGGGAGAAAATCCGAAGAAATATTTTGCGTTCCAAATGTCTAGATTCTCTTAGTTGGGTAGAAATAGAAGCTATGACGCCGCTAGATGAGCGAGCGGAAAGAATTGGCCAGCTTTTGTTGGAAATTGTATGGTTGGGCAATGACATGTCTGTTGAACTGCATAGTAGTATAAAGACCGCTAACTTTGTTAAAGTAATGAATATTTTGCAGAAATTTACCGATAATGATAAAGCTCAGCATGTAGCAAGATCTTTGCAAGGTTTAAAAAACAGTTCATCAAGCTCAGAGTTTCTTTTTGCTGTTGCGGAAAAATATCGAGAAAGATACGCGCAGATAACCAAACACAAGATTTAATTTTTTAAAAACTGGAGGGTTTGTTTTTATTATGAATCCAGAAAGAGGTTTTAAACCTTCAGGTTTAGAAAAATCAAAAGATCATTTGCAAATTTTTAATGAATTAGCAACGGAATTACGTGCAGCCCTTGAGTTTCGTCGAGTTCCGGCTTCTGAAATAGGAAGTTTTCCTAAAAAATCTCTTTTTTTACGGTGTTTAGTTGAAGAGGTTGCCCGTTTTAGCTGGGGTGGCTTAACTGTGTTGGTCTATCCAGCTGGTGAAAATAAGTATCATGCAGTATTTCGCTATCGTCCGTCGGAGAATTTTCAGACGTTTGGTCTAGAAACTTTGGGTTTAGAGGAGCTAAAAATGGCTGTAAGACAAAAATTGTAATGGTTAATATGACTGGGAAATAGGATGTTTATTGACTTTTCCAGGCAACTTTGTTATTATGGTTTTATGAAGAGTGTCCAATAAGGATGCTCTTTCTTTTATCTTTCTTTTTGTTTATAATAGATTTACTTAATTAAAAACATTTTATGGCCTCAGACATTACAAAAGCAATTCAGGCGCTGTGCGCGGAGAAAAATTTATCCGAAGTTTCGGTAATGGAAACTATCGAACTAGCGCTCGCGGCTGCTTATCGTAAGGATTTTGGTAACAAACAGCAAAATATTAAAGTAAAATTTGATGCTGAAACCGGTGACATGAAAGTGTGGGATGAGAAAATTGTGGTTGAAGACGTGGCAGAAGAAATTTTGCTGGCTGCTCAGGAAGAGTTAACCGCGCTGCGCGAAAAAGCTCGTGAAGAAGAACGTGAACTTACCGATGAAGAAACAGCGCATTTGCCAAAATTCAATCCCAAGACCGAAATTATGTTGGCTGAAGCCAAGAAAATTGATAAAAAAGTAGAATTGGGAGATATGATGGAAATACCTCTCGAAATTCCTCGTGATTTTGGACGTATGGCCGCCCAGACTGCTAAACAAGTTATTATCCAAAAAATTCGTGAGGCCGAACGCAATCTCGTGTTTGGTGACTTTAAAAATCAGGAAGGCGAAATTGTTGTGGGAACAATTCAACGCGCTGAAGCTCGCAAGGTTTTGGTAGATCTTGGCAAAATTACGGCATTGCTGCCTGCGGAAGAGCAGAGCCCCAATGATCGTTATCGTCCAGGTTCGCGCATGAAATTTTTGGTACGCCGAGTTGACATGGGTGTTCGTGGTCCGGAAGTTGT
>CAZQNF010000151.1:0-2084 GCA_964594675.1 uncultured Gammaproteobacteria bacterium
CTCGTATCTTTATCAATTTCAAATGGCGGTGTCTCGGCAGTGTTCAGAACCTTTATTTCTTTCAAAAGAATTTCAATGAGGCCGGTTGGCATATTGGGATTTTTTTGTTTTTCACCACGCTCTTTTACAACACCATGCACTTCTACCACCCACTCCGGACGGATATTTTTGAGATTTTCGAGCGACGCTTCATCAAGCTCAGCGGGAACGCAGACCAACTGAACCAAGCCACCCCGATCGCGCAGATCCAAAAACACGATTTTACCCATATTACGCCGGGCATTTACCCAACCTTTAAGCAAAACTTCCTGACCTTGTTTTTCCGTAACTTCGATACTTAAATTGCGTTGCATAAAAAATATTTTTTAATCTTTAAAATCAAATGTATTTATATTCGGAGGGACTGTTCCACCATCCATACCCATGGATAAATCAGAGCCAAGATCCGACTGAACTACTCCATTCAAATCATTTTCTTGCGGCAAAACTCTGGCAACACCCATCAACTCCCTATCCCCACTGTTCCGAACTTGTTCACCTGAATACAACTTAAGCCCTAATACTGTTGCTACCGCTAAACCGATCCCCGCAGCTTCCAATCTTTTCATATTTTAAAATCCTATTTCTTAAATTCCTCAGCCATTTCTACTAACTTATAAATTCATGGTTCATCAAAAATTAGTTCAGTGGTTTCTCATATCTTTTACGACTTAACCCTTTTGCCTGTTTTTTCATTTCTTTTCTGGTCGCTCCTAGCTCAACAGGCTCAATTTTTAAAGGTACATTATTAATTTTAACTTTATAACTTTCCAAATAATCCATAAACTTGTCCTTGGCTGGCAGTTCTAATGCAATATTATCAATAAACAATTTTGCTTTAAGCAACACCCCTTCTTTGGTTTTTCCAAAAATTTTTTTTAGGGGGTTATCATCAAAAGTAAGCAATGCAACATAATCATCATGCAGATATGGTTTCTCACACGTAATAGTTACACCTCGATAATCTTCAACTGTAGGTTTTTCCGGTTTATCCGGAATAAATTTTTTTGATTCCATAAAACTAATTTAAAAATTAACTATTTTTATTTTCCAAACTGCTCCGCCATTTCAACCAACCGATGCGCGTAACCAAATTCATTGTCATACCACGCCACTACTTTTACCAAATTCCCGCCAACCACATTGGTAAGCGATAAATCGACAATTGCCGAATGGCTATCACCACGAAAATCTGAGGATACCAATTCTTCATCGGTTACCGCTAAAATATTTTTGAGTATATCGCCACTCGCTGCGATTTTAAATGCTTCATTTACTTGTTCTACCGTAACATCTTTTTTAAGGACAGCAGTAATATCCGAGAGTGAGACATTTGGTACCGGCACGCGGATAGCAAGGCCATCAAACTTACTCTTCAAACTCGGCACGGCTTCGGTGGTAGCGATGGCGGCGCCAGTCGTGGTCGGCACGATATTTTCCGCTGCGGCTCGCGCTCGGCGTAAGTCTTTGTGCGGACCATCCTGCAAATTCTGGTCAGCAGTGTAACCATGCACTGTCGTCATCATAGCTTTCTCAATGCCAAAATTTTTCTCAAGAACCAGCATCACTGGCGAAATACAATTGGTGGTACAAGAAGCATTATTAATTACCATGCTGCTTTCGGTGGCGATACCGGAGGAATTTACACCCATTACATAGGTTGGTACACCACCCTTGGCTGGCGCACTTACAATCACTTTTTTAGCTCCGGCTTTGAGGTGGAGTTCTGCGCCTTCTTTGGTAGTAAAGCGACCAGTACATTCAAGTACCACATCAACTTGCAAATCTTTCCACGGGAGCAAGCTTGGATCTTTTTCGGCGAACACTGGAAATTTTTTACTGTTAACAATAATATTTTTTTCATCAAAACTGACGTCATGGCCAAATTGTCCGTACGACGTATCGTATTTAAGAAGATGCGCCAAAGTTTTGGTATCGGTGAGGTCATTAATGGCAATAATTTTTACAGTATTTTTTCCAAAAGCAGTCCGAAAGGCTTGGCGGCCGATACGGCCAAAGCCGTTGATAGCAAGAGAAGTCATAGA
>CAZQNF010000152.1:0-2069 GCA_964594675.1 uncultured Gammaproteobacteria bacterium
CCGTTTTTCTACTCACCTTAAAAATACACTCGCCCGCAGCATTCATGTGGCGACCGAGCTCCATAATCCCGAAGTTTTACCACTTCACCTCTTTTTCTCTCTGTTATCACAAAAAGGCTCGGTGGCTGCAGAAATTATCCATCGTTTCCACATTAAAGCTGCCGTGGTTGAGGAAATGGTGGCTGCACTCCCTTCCGATAGCCGCACGGGTAATGAAAAAACCCTTACACCTCTTTCAACTTCCTCCAAAATCGCTCTCGAAAAAGCTATGAGCACTGCCCAGGAAAATCACCACAATTACATTGGAACTGAGCATCTTTTATACGGTATTTTACAGCTGAACGACGTCCACGTAAAACAAATCCTCGAGCAAAGCGCCGTGCAACTCCCAGAACTTGAAAAACAGCTTACCACTGTACTGGGCAACGCCAGCCAGTTTCCACAAATTAACGATGCTGCCGAAGTCATGGAAAACATCCAGGAAAATTTGCAGGAAGAATTTGACAATTCCGATAAACCCGAAGCCAAAATTCCTACCAAAAAGAAAAACAAGAAAAAAGATACGGCTCTGGAATTTTTCGCTACCCAACTTACCAGCGCCGAAGCCCAAAAAAATATTGACCCGGTTATCGGCCGCTCCGCAGAAATCGAGCGTGTCATCCAAATTCTCTGCCGCCGCACCAAGAATAATCCTGTATTACTGGGCGAACCTGGCGTTGGCAAAACCGCCATCGTGGAGGGTCTCGCCAAAAAAATCTACGAAGGTCAAGTACCAGACCTCCTTCTCAACAAAAAAATCTACGCGGTTGATATGGGTATGCTGATCGCCGGCACCATTTACCGCGGTGAATTTGAAGCACGTCTGCGCCAAGTGATGGAAGAAGTGAGCCAAAATCCGGATATTATTATTTTTATCGACGAGCTTCACAATATTGTTGGCGCAGGCTCGAATCAAGGCACTATGGACGCGGGCAACATCTTAAAACCAGCGCTCGCTCGCGGCCAAATCCGCTGTATCGGCGCGACCACTCCAGCCGAATTTAAAAAATATATTGAAAGCGATGCGGCTCTCGAACGCCGCTTCCAAAGCGTGTACGTCAAAGAGCCATCCGCCAGCGAAGCAGTCCAAATTTTAAAAGGCATTAAACGCAACTACGAAGATTACCACCATCTCCATATTGATGACGAAGCTATCGAAGCTGCCGTCGCTATGTCTGATCGTTATCTCAGCGGTAAATTTTTGCCCGACAAAGCTATCGACATTTTGGACGAAGCCGCCGCCGCCAAACGCTTAACCGTTAAACCATCGGTTTTACAAACCAAACTCTGGCGTATTAAACAAAAACTTGAACGAACTATTCTGGCCAAAGAAACTGCAGCCACTCACGACCAATTTAACGCGGCCGTTAAACTCAAAGCCCAAGAAAAATCCCTGCGCTCGGAAATTAAAAATCTGGAAGATACCAGCAAACAACAAAGTGTTCCATTTTTAGGCAAACTTACTGCCACAGATATTGCGAACCAGATCGGTAAAATTACTGGCGCTTCCCCGGCCGAGATTATTCTTGCTGAAAAAGACCAACTTAAAGATCTCCCTAAAATTCTTAAAGAGCACATTGTGGGTCAAGACCCGGTTATCGAACAGATCAGTCGGAGCATCCGCCAGGCACGCCTTGGTCTCAGCGATCCACGCCGACCGCTCGCCTCATTTCTCTTTGTCGGTGAAAGCGGGGTTGGGAAAACTGAGCTCGCAAAAACTCTGGCTGAGACTCTTTATCCCAACAAAAATGCTCTTATCAAACTTGATATGAGCGAATTTAGCGAGGGATTTGGCGTCTCTAAACTCCTGGGTTCGCCAGCCGGCTATGTTGGTTACAAAGAAAACAACCAATTTACCGACCGTGTCAAAATGAACCCTTATTCAGTTATTCTCTTTGATGAAATTGATAAAGCTCACAAAGAAGTAACCAAACTTCTCCTCCAAATGCTGGAAAACGGTGAAATCACTGATTCGACCGGCCGAAAAGTTTCCTTGCGTCACGCGATTATTATCCTTACCACTTCGTTTG
>CAZQNF010000153.1:0-2061 GCA_964594675.1 uncultured Gammaproteobacteria bacterium
TCACTACCTTGATGAAAAATAAAACAGTGGTGGTAATTGCCCATCGTTTATCAACCATTATGAAGATGGACCGAATTATTGTCATTGAAAAAGGTAAAATTATGGAAGATGGCACGCATCAGGAGTTAATCCAGAGAAAAAATGGTCTTTACCAACATTTGTGGCAACTCCAGGCGGGTGGGTTTATTCCGGATGAAGAAAATGAAGTAACCGGGAATGCGGCGAGTTTTGAGGAAGAAGAGTAGTGTAAAGTTTTTTTTAAACCTTTGATGAATGTATATTTCTTCGTGTATCGTGTATTTTGTATAAATTTGTTCTATGCCAAAAAAATTCTGGTTTAAAAATAAAACCTATGGCTGGGGCTGGACACCGGCGAGCTGGGAAGGCTGGCTTGTCTTAGGAATTCAAGTGCTTCTTATAACTCTGCTTTTTGTGGTTTGTTTGACTTTCTTTAAAGCAAAATTTGCTCTCGTATTTTTTCCAGGCATAATAATTCTTATGGGAATCGTTTTAGTAATTTGTTATAAAACAGGGGAAAAGCCGGAGTGGCGGTGCGGGAATAAGAAATAACCTTTACAATTGATTTCGTTTAATGATAAAATAAATTTAATATTTTAAATAATTCTTTAAACTTATGCCTTTAGAAGCAAAAGAACGACGGACGTTGCAAACTATTTGTTTAAAAGATGCCGTCAAAAGCCGTACTGCCGAGTTGGCAGGGGACAATGATGCCTACTCTTTTGCAGCTGCAAATTTGACAGGTTTAGAAAAAATACGACAGTTTTTAACCAAAGAAGACCTGGGAGATTTTCAAATGGATTCACAACAAGCTGATGAATTATTTTCAAATTCTTTAGCCAAAGAAGAAAAAGGAAAGCATGTTGTAGATAGTTCTAGGGTAGAACAAGTTAAGCAAGGCATTCTTCTAAGAGTGAATGTGCGACAGCAACGACAGATAATGGAAAAACTTGGTATAAAATAAACTCATTGATTTTTTCCTAAAACACTGGTAAAATGCCAGTGTTTTATTGTTTATGTCTTCACCTTACCAACAACTTAAAGAAATTCTGGCCGCCGAGCCAAAATACCGTCAAAAGCAGATCGAGACAGCCTGGTTTGATTTGTCGCTCGAGAGTTATGACCAAATTACCACGTTACCAGTTGGTCTGCGTGAGAAGCTCAAGCCTTTTGCATGGTTATCGGTCAGCGCCCACACACTTCTCACCAGCAAAGAAGATAATACTCGTAAAGCCCTCTTAAAACTCCACGATAACCAGTATATCGAAACCGTTATCATGGGCCGGGAGAATCTTAAGAAAGACGCGGCTGAAGATGCGGCTGATCGTTATACTATTTGTGTTTCATCCCAAGCTGGCTGCCCTATGCGCTGCGTGTTTTGTGCGACTGGCAAGCAAGGTTTTAAACGTAATTTGTCAGTGCAAGAAATCGTCGACCAATATCGCTATGCACAGAAAATGCTCGCTCCGGAAGGTGCCCGCGTTGCTAATATGGTTATGATGGGCCAGGGGGAACCGCTCTTAAACTATGAAAACGTCAAAGAAGCCTTAAAAATTCTTTTGAGTAATACGGATCTGGGTGAAACCAAAATAACGGTTTCTACCGCTGGCGTGCCGTCGGTTATGGAAAAAGTGCTGGTAGATGATTTTCCACCGGTGCGCTGGGCGATTTCGCTGCACAGTGCTATTGAAGAATCGCGTAAAGAAATCATGCCGTCCAACAAACCCGGATACTTAGAGTTTTTGGTAAACTGGACTAATGATTACGCTGAGCGATTCCAGAGCCGTATTCATTTTATTTGCATAGAATATATAATGCTTAGTACCGTAAACGACGATGAAGAGCATCTTCAGGCGCTTGTCAAGCTGGCTCGCCGCATGCCGCACATTCGCATTAATCTTATTCCCTACAACAATATTTCTAACGATAACGTAGACAACAAAACTATCTTCGCCCGCACCCCGCGCGAACTTATTGAACATTGGCATGAAACGCTCATGAACGCCGGATTTACTTCCACCATTCGTTATTCCCAAGGCCAGG
>CAZQNF010000154.1:0-2004 GCA_964594675.1 uncultured Gammaproteobacteria bacterium
GAAAAAAATTTGGATTCTCAGTTTGCTCTTCTGAGAATTCAATACGAAAATAATCTGTTCTCTTCCCAGATTTTCTTACCTCATAGATATCTCCATTTTTTTCATAAAAACTTCGACCACTGTTTTTTCCTGCCAGATCCAACAACAAAGCGATTCTTTCGCCTAATATATTATTAGGATTTACTGTACTCTCCCTCTGTTGTCTATCGCTTACTTTCTGTGGGTGTATTAATTCTTCCAATGATACTTCGGACATATTATTAAAAAATTTCAAAATGAATATTTTTATTTATCACATTATTTTTTATGAGCATGCTACGCACCTCTTTCACCATCTCAAGACTACCACAGAGATAATATGCGTTAGAGCCACTTACTTCCAGTACATGCTCGGTTACGCGACCGCGTTTACCAACCCAATTTTCGCTTGGCTGTGATAAAGTTATTGCATAATCAAAATTTCCATACAGATTTTTGAGAGTTTCCAGACGATTAGCCCAAAATATATCCGCTTCGTTTCGTACGCCAAACAACACCATCACTTTTTCTGCGCTTATCTTGGCCGCGCTTTCGGCAAGCGCAATAACTGGCGCGAAACCCGTGCCAGTCGCTACAAACGCCCGGCTAGCATCTTCACTCGCTAGGGTAAACCGACCGTTCGGACCAGTTACATCAATTTTTTCACCGATTTGCAGACTCGCAAAAAAAGCTGATGCAATTCCACCCGGCAAAATTTTGATACACAACTCCAGATAATCCTGATGCGGGAGTGAGGAAACCGAGTAACTACGCACGGTTGGTGGCGTAGTAGTAGGAATATATGTTTGAATAAACTGCCCAGGCAAATAGGTAAACCCCTCTGGCTTCGTAAACCTTAATTCAACAATATTTGGGGTTAAATACAGCTTATGTGTAAGCTCAATACGACAAATTTTTATTTCTGGCATACATTGACATTTTCGCTAAAAAAAGCTATTTTACCTAAGCGAAATACTTATTTTAATAGGTTTTCTTATCCTATCACGACTTAAATCGTTTAGCAATTACCTATTTTGTGCCTGATCCTACCCCCAATTTAGCCCAAAAGAGCTGGCCACTTGACCACTCGCTTTACGATACCGCCAACCCCGAAGACCACCAATTTAAAAGCGCACCTGGGCTTACCGAAGAAGTGGTGCGCGAAATTTCCAAACAAAAAAATGAACCAGTGTGGATGCTCGAAAAGCGTTTAAAAGGTTTTGAGCTCTATAAAAATGCCCCCCTTCCCCACTGGGGACCAAGCCTTAGCGGGCTTGATCTAGATAAAATTGTCTATTTTGCTCGCCCCGATACCAACGAAAAACAAAGCTGGGATGACGTGCCAGCTGATATTAAAAAAACCTTTGACCGCCTGGGTATTCCCGAAGCCGAGAAAAAAGCTCTCGCCGGCGTTGGAGCGCAATATGATTCTGATATTGTCTACCACAACCTCAAAAAACAGTGGAGCGAGTTAGGCGTTGTATTTGAAAATATGGATGTCGCGGTGCAACAATACCCCGAGTTAGTACAAAAATATTTCATGACTCAGTGTGTACCAGTAAGCGACCACAAATTTGCCATGCTGCACGCCGCCGTCTGGAGCGGTGGCACGTTTATTTATATTCCTAAAAACGTAACGGTTGATTTGCCGTTGCAAGCTTATTTCCGCATGAACGCGAAAAGCGGTGGTCAATTTGAGCATACACTTATTATCGTCGACGAAGGCGCCAACATGCACTATATCGAAGGCTGCAGCGCGCCACGCTATGGTACCAGTTCGCTGCATGCCGGCTGCGTCGAAATTTTTGCCATGCGCGGATCGCGCGTTCGTTACTCTTCCATCGAAAACTGGTCCAAAGATACCTACAATTTGAACACCAAACGCGCCCTCGTCGATGAAGACGCGATTATGGAATGGGTTAATGGCAACATGGGCAGTGGCGTTACCATGCTTTACCCTTCGTCCATCTTACGCGGTCGCGGTGC
>CAZQNF010000155.1:0-2004 GCA_964594675.1 uncultured Gammaproteobacteria bacterium
TACCGGAGCGCATGGCCTCAATGAAGTGATTTTTGAGACCGTGGCCGAGCAGTTAGAATTTTAGTTTTAATATGACAGAAAGACAGCCTGTTTTTATAGAACAGTTTGGGTCTACTCAATTCGGAGCGGAAGAAACTACAAGCGAGACAGTGCGCCCCACTTTTATCGAACAATTGGGTACAGATGATTCCCAAGAAGTTGAACCGCAACTAAGAGAATTTCGAGATAGAAATTTGCTCAAAGAACCATTGGAAGACCCTGATTTGCGAAATGTTCGTTTGGTAGATTGTGCAATGGCTGCGGAATCTCCGCAACATAATGTTAGTTTTCGTGGTAGGGACGCAAAAGGTCTGCAGGTCGTGAATACTGAGACAATAACAGATCGTAGACGACGGTTAGCAGAAGTAAATATTCTTTTTACAGATCCGCAAGTAATGATTTTTACGAATTTTAACAGCGCTGATTTGCAAAGATCCGTGTGGGAAAATGTAGATTTTGGTAATGGGCAAAGGGATGAAAACAATGAAAAAGAAGGAAAAGATGTGGGAACTGAAGAAAGGGGTGCGAGTTTTGTAAAAACAGATTTAAGAAACGCTCAGTTTGTAGATTGTAATTTGGGTGGAGTAGATTTTTCCAAAGCAAATATTGAAGGTATAAAAATAGTGAGTGCTGATCGAGATTCGATGAGAGGAATGAAGATTAACGCGAGTCAAGTGAAGGCTGTTTTTGAGGGTTTAACTGAAATTGCCGAAGGTATTGATTTAGATTTACAGTTTGCTTTATATAATGGTGGTGGCACACATAGAGAAAATGGAATGGCATTAAGTTTGCAAGAGGTTTTGGGAATAATAATAGAATAATTTTCTAATTTAAATAATTTTATGGCCTCAACATCAGATATTCGTAAAGGAGCAGTAATTAAACATCAAAATGATTTGTTTGCGGTAGTGGATGCTCAGCACGTTAACCCGGGAAAAGGTGCGGCTTTTGTGCGTACGCGCATGAAGAATTTGGGCAACAATAAAGTAATCGAAATTACCTACAAAACATCAGAAACCGTGGATATTGTAAGCGTGCAATTTCAGACCATGCAATATTTGTATAAGACAGGCGACAACTATGCTTTTATGAATATGTCTGATTACAGTCAGATTGAAATGAATGGCGATCTTATTGGTGAGGATGGCAAATATCTTAAAGAAGGCATCGATGTGGTAATTGTTTTATACGAAGAACGACCGGTTAGTATCCAGCTTCCGAAAAAAATTCAGTATAAAGTGGTGGAAGCACCACCAGCTGTAAAGGGGGATAGTGCCAGTGGTAATGTTACCAAGGAAATTGTGCTTGATAATGGTTTGGCTATTCATGCACCAATTTTTATCAAAGAGGGCGAAGAGATTTTGGTAAATACAGAAACCGGGGAATATTCAGCAAGAGCGTAGTTAATTTATGCAGTTAGGTCAAAAATTAGATATACATCGTAATGTGCCAAAAGCTATTGGTATGATTGTTGATTCAATTTCTCGACAGGAGATTGAATATTTTAAGTCTGCCTTAGATCGATCTCAAATATCCGATGCTCAGAAAGAAAAAATGCTACCTTTGTTTGAATATTTTTTTTCAAAACTCGGTGCGAAAATTACAGAAGATGATCAAATAAGAAGTACGCATTTAGATCTTAACATGCAAGAAAGACTGAAGGAAAAGATAAGAAAGTTTTTACAAATGTCTTACCCGGATGTAATATATGCAACGGGGGGTAGTAGCGTTACCTGGGAGATGTTACGAAAAGAAGAAATGGGAAAACTTCTTCCAGAAAAAGAACCTGCGAAAGGCGATCCAAAAGAAAGGTATGAGGAAAATGTGAATCAGTTTGTGGAACAAATTATCTCAGATGTTAGATCAGGTACAATTTCTCAAGTAGGATAAAATAATAAAACCTCCCAATATGGGAGGTTTTATTATTACATGTCGTCTTCGTCAGTATCATCTTCCTCATCTTCA
>CAZQNF010000156.1:0-1985 GCA_964594675.1 uncultured Gammaproteobacteria bacterium
TAGCAACCCAGCCAACGAGACCGCCAAAAATAAGCCATAAAATTATACCCATATAGAAAAAGTTATTAAATAAAGAAGAAACACATTCGACCTTTAAAAATTACCTCTTTTCACTATAGGGCGCTGCGTAAATTCTGGCAAGAGGCAAAACCTAAGTTATCCACTGTAAAGTTTTCTTTCTATTCGTTACCAAAAAATGTATTAAGCTGCTGGGTTACCCGCACAAATGTGGTACGTTTGGGAAGTTCTTTTAAATTTTTGGCTCCGGTATAGGTGCAGGCCGAACGTAAACCACCAAGTATACTGTTAAGAGTTTCTTTTACATCACCTTTGTATGGTACTTTTACCACCTTACCTTCGCTCGCACGATACTCAGCGACGCCTCCCGCATGTTTATCCATGGCAGTTTTGCTGCTCATACCGTAAAACACCATATATTTTTTTCCATTTTCTTCGATCAGTTCGGCTTCTGCCTGGTCGTGGCCGGCGAGCATACCGCCCAGCATTACAAAATCTGCTCCAGCACCAAAGGCTTTGGCTAAATCTCCAGGGACAGTACAGCCACCATCAGCACAGATAAGACCTTTAAGGCCGTGGGCTGCATCCGCACACTCGATTATGGCCGAGAGCTGTGGATAGCCGACGCCAGTCATTTTGCGGGTAGTACAAACACTGCCAGGACCAATCCCCACTTTTACCACATCAGCTCCATTTAAAATGAGCTGCTCGGCCATTTCGCCGGTTACTACGTTCCCGGCCATAATGGTTACTTCTGGTAATTTTGCTCGCATTTTTTTCACAAACTCGACAAACGGTTCAGAGTACCCATTAGCGACGTCAATGCAAATTTTGTTAATAATATCAGGCGCTTGTTTTAGAAATTCCGTGAGTTTGTCCTCATCGTGCTTCGTAACACCCATGCTGTACCAAACATCCGTATTACCATGATTTTGGTACCATTCTACTAACTGCGGCACACTATAATGTTTATGCAAGGCAGCTGTTATTCCCAAATTCATTTCCTTAAACGCCTGGGCCATGGCAAAAGTTCCTACATTATCCATGTTGGCTGCAATAATCGGTACGCCTTCATAGGTTTGTTTACTCCAACGAAAAGTATATGAGCGGCTGAGATTGACTTCTTTGCGACTCGCAAGCGTGGAACGCTTCGGGCGAATTAGGACATCTTTAAAATCAAGTTTGATGTCTTCTTCGATGCGCATATTTTTTAATAATTACCTTCTCATTTTTCTTAAGAAATGAGAAATGGATAAAAATTTTCCCGAGATACTATAGAGGAAGATTCAAATTTTGGCAAAAAACACCAATGATCATATTACCTACTTTTACGACAACGGTTTTTAGACTACAAAGTAGCCTAAAACAAAAAAACCAACTCGTTAATTGAGTCATTTCATGTTTTACTACTACTTCAAAATAAATTTTCATGATTAATAGCAGGTTCTTAAAACCCAAAGAATATTCGACAAACTATTTCAAGTATTTTACGGTAAAAAAAGATTCATTTTTAATTTTAAAACTATGACAAACAAACATGGCCCAAAAGCCCAGACCAAAGTAAAAAAAGTTATGCATGAATTTAAGACAGGAAAACTGAAAAGTGGTAAGAGCGGAAAAAAAGTAAAAAGCCGCCAGCAAGCTGTCGCCATTGGGCTTTCCGAAGCGCGCAAATCTGGAACAAAAGTTCCCAAAAAAACTACCAAAGGTAGTTAAAGAAAAAAATCCACTTCATAAGCAGATTTTTATTCGTTAATAAAAACAGTAAATAATTTAAACCGTTTTCTTCTTAAATATTTTTAAGATGCCCTCAAAAAACCCGACCTTCTGGAGAATGTTGTTTAGCCAACCGGAGGTAATGCAGTAATACGTAGCAAATGGCGCGGTGTGATGGACTTGATGATGATCCGGTGAGAGAATAAGTCGTTTATTTTGCAAATAACAAATAATTTTTGGCGGGTTCGCGG
>CAZQNF010000157.1:0-1893 GCA_964594675.1 uncultured Gammaproteobacteria bacterium
TAAAATTTTTATTTATATTTAATCATTTTTATATTTTATGAATACGAAACAATACACAATTATCGCCGGTATCGTAATAGTTATTGGGGTAGCTGCATTTTTTGGTGGGGTTAAATACGCCAAAAGTTCTACCACAGTTAATAATTTTGGGAATCTCACTGCAGAACAACGTCAACAATTCCGAGGTACAAATATTGGAGCAGGAAATCGCCCTGGCGGTGGGTTGGGTCGCACAGGTGTTGGTGGACAAGCGACGAGTGGGGAAGTTATCGGTAAAGATGATAAAAGTATCACCGTTCGTTTAGCGGATAACAGTACTAAAATTGTGTATTATTCAGCTTCAACCACGGTGGGAAAAATGACCAGCGGCAGTACTAACGATGTAACCAATGGTACCCAAGTAATGGTCCTCGGTACCACCAATGCTCAAGGTATAATAACCGCCCAGTCCATTCAGATTCGTCCAAATTTGCCAGTAATAAATTCTAGCAGTACTCAACGGTAAAAATTTGCGTGTTAGCGAACAATTTCTGTGAATTGAAATTGGGTCGGTTACAATTAAGATTAATCCTGTACAGCAAAAATTCCTCTTGGTTGAGAGGAATTTTTTGTTATACTCACCATATATGAAAAATGCTATTTTACTCTACGGTCGATTCTCAGAAAAAATTGATGGCGTGCCAATCGTAGATATTCCTGAATGTAATCCTAATAATGAAAATAACTGGATGGGCTGGACAAAAAAGAAATTAGAGGCAGAAGGATGGAATGTCACTTGTCCCATAATTCCGGAAGTGTGGAAAGCGCCGTATAGTGCTTGGGAAAAGGAACTCGACAGAGTAGAAATGAATGAAGAAACAGTTTTAGTTGGTCTTAGCCAAGGAGCTGGCGCTATTACGAAGCATATTATTGAAAAGAAAAAAATAATTAACAAACTCATTCTGGTCGCGCCAGCCAGGCGTGCTTCGACAGACGCACCACAATTTGCTGAGTTCTATAATTTTCACATTACACCTAATGTTAAAAAACAAATTAAAAACGGCGTAACGATTTTTGTTTCTAACGATGATTGGACGAGTATTTTAGAAGCGCTTGAAAGCTACGCACAGCAACTTGATGCCAAGGTTGTACGTTTTAAAGATCGAGGCCATTTTTCTTTTCTTATAAAGACCTTTCCCGAGCTAACTATTGAGATCTTAAGTTAACGAGTATGGAAAATGAAATATATATAGACCCGCGCCACGAAGAACATGCCTTCGATTTACAGTGGGCCACCGTTAAATTTTTGTACTTTCTGTTCAATAAAACAGAATATGTGGGTAATAAATTTAGTTGATTTTTTGATATAATAAACAAAGTTAGGTCGCTCAGGAAGAGATAAATGTCAAGTTAACTTGACATTTATTTTTTTAGATGTTACACTTTATTTCATAAAATTCATTCTTGCGTTTTTTTATGAAAACATACTATTTTATCCTGCCCGTCTTATCACTCGCACTCACAGTAAGCGGCTGTGGTTTAACTGGCTCCACTCCCGCAAGCATGTCCACCACTTCAATTCCGTCTTCTGCGGCATTAGTAGATGACGCGGCCAAAACCGAGGCGGACTGGAAAAAAATCCTTACTCCCGAACAGTACGCTGTGCTGCGCGAAAAGGGGACAGAACGGCCTTTTTCAAACCAGCTTGATTTTGAAACGCGTCCGGGCACCTATGTGACGGCCGATTGCAACGAACCAGTTTTTCGCTCCGAGCAAAAGTATTATTCAGGAACCGGCTGGCCCAGCTTTTGGGCGCCTATCAAACCTGATGCAATTGTAACCACTTCCGATGGAAGTGCTGGCATGGATCGCACCGAAGTTTTGTCAAAATGCGGCGGGCATTTGGGTCATGTG
>CAZQNF010000158.1:0-1890 GCA_964594675.1 uncultured Gammaproteobacteria bacterium
ATTATGGTCGCGACTGATATTGCAGCGCGCGGTATTGACGTAACCGGAATTTCGCTCGTTATTAATTATGATTTGCCGGATAACCCAGAAGATTATGTACACCGCATTGGTCGTACTGGTCGCGCGAAAGCAGCGGGCCGAGCACTTTCTTTTGTAATGCCGGAAGAACGAAATGACTTGCGCAGTATTGAGCGATTGATGCGAAAAAATATCGAAATTTTACCGTTGCCGGTTTTACCACTAGCTCGTAAAGCTGCGCCTGGTATGGAACAGCAACGTTTTGAGCGCCAGCCACGTTCGTTTCGCGGTGGTGGCGGAGGACGGTCTAATAACCAGCGTTCATCATCCCGACCACAAAATTCTTCTTTCCAGAGACGATCCTCAGGGTCTAATTGGTCAAGATAAATATAAATTTATATAGTTGCGATATGAAAGAAGGTATTCCTCAAGAAGAAATTTTTTGTGGACTAGAAGCGGTTTTCAAAAAATTTGGTAGTCAACCGAAAGTAGATTTCATTCAATCTTTAGGGGTAACTGTCTATTCCAGCTTAACACCGAATTGTGGTTGGGAGGCTACAGCTTTTCTTAAAAATGGTGCTGGAGAAGTCCGAGTAGTGGGTAAAGTCGGCTGTACGACTCGGCTAGAAACGCTCATTAAGATTATGCCAGACATTACGCGAGAGATAGAAGCAGGTTTTAGTAATGATGACCCGATAATTCATACATAAAAAGTTTAAAAATAGTCGACCTTACCCACCGACTGTTTTTTATTTTCTCAAAAGCGGTTATAGTACCTGTCTATGAAAAATCGCATTTTGGCATTTATTGATGTGGAAACTACAGGTGGTAGTACACTGTACGACCGAATAATTGAGATTGGTATTTTGCGTGTGGAAAATGGGAAGATGGTAAAAAAATTTCAATCTTTGGTTTATCCAGAGCGAACAGTGCCGGAATTTATTACTAATGTTACTGGTATTTCGCCACAGATGCTGGAAAACTCGCCCATATTTGGTGATATTGCAAAAGAAGTAGGTGAACTGCTTGAGGATGCGATTTTTGTGGCACATAATGCACGGTTTGATTATGGATTTATTCGTGCCGAATTTAAACGTCTTGGTATAAATTTTAGTGCCAAAAATTTGTGTACGGTTAAAATGTCGCGTGTTCTCTATCCAAAGTTCAAGCGTCATAATCTCGATAGTCTTATTAACCGACATGGATTTGTTTGTGAAAGTCGTCACCGGGCTTATGATGACGCACAGGTATTGTATGAGTTTGTAAAAATGAGTGTAGAGAAATTTGGCGAAGAATGTATAGAAAATCTTATTACGACTATTACTAAACAGGGGAGCCAGCCACCACAGTTGGCGCGAGAGATAGTGGATAAGCTTCCAGAAACCCCTGGAGTGTATATTTTTTCGGCGGAAGATGGAGAAATTCTCTATATCGGGAAAAGCATTAATATTAAAAATCGCGTGTTGTCGCATTTTTCTTCCAGCATGGTTTCAACAACTGAACGCAAGATTTTTGAGCAGGTGACGGATGTTGAAACACATTCAACTGTTGGAGAGCTGGGAGCGCTTCTTTTGGAATCTACGCTTGTTAAAAAACTTTATCCGCTTTACAACCGAAAACTGCGCAAACAAAAGAAGCTTGTTGGTTTACAATCGTTTAGCCTGCCTAACAAATACGAATCAGCCGAAGTCGTACATTATACAGACATGTCGGAAGTAAAAAATAATTTACTCGGCATTTTTCGCTCCGAGCGCCAGGTGAAAGATTTGCTTTATAAATTGGTAAAAGATTATGAGCTGTGTCCAAAATTGTTAGGTTTAGAGAAATCAAGTGGCGCATGTTTTCAGTATCAGTTGGGGCACTGTCGTGGTG
>CAZQNF010000159.1:0-1859 GCA_964594675.1 uncultured Gammaproteobacteria bacterium
GGTTTGGGTTTGGTACAAGAAATGGATAAAAGAAATTCGGAGGCTAATCCTGAAGTGCCTAGAGTTAATTTTTTTAAGTCTAATATGCCAGCCCTCCGAGGAGTAATGGCTGGTTTAGGATTATTCTTGGCAGCAGATACGGGGGTAGCGGAAGCTCGGCATCGTCATGCACCAACTCATAAGCAATTGAATGTGAAAAATCAGCCTGAAGCAGGTATAAAAATTGGCCCCAAGACTATAAATACTGAAGTTGCTAAACCCTCTTTTTCTCTTGCGGTTGATTCAAGCTTGCAGCCCGGGGAAAGTACGTCTCAATGGGGTGTAGAACCAACCTGGTTTTATAAGGATGGCGAAGGCAAGCAAGTATTTAATCTTTGGTCTTTGTTAACCCCTTTCCAAGTTTTTGAAAGCCGACAGACCCGCAATCGGGTAGGTGCACGTTTTGGTATACCATATAACTACAGTAAAGATTTTGATACCGGAGAAGCGTCAGATCCCACTAGCTTTAATAAAGCAGGTCAAAAAATGCGAGAAACTTTAGAAACTGAAATAAAAACTCAACTAGCAAGTGTGTTAAGAGGCTTTGGGTGGGGACAAAAAGTCCATTTTACTCAACATCCCGACACGTTGGCAGATGTAAAAGTAACAGGTCTGGAGGTGCAGGGCTTTAGTTCTCCTGAATCTACTGTGTCTGGCCCAAGTTCATTTCTTCCAGGACAAATTGACCAAAAAAATATTGAATTGGCACAATTACGAGCCAAAAGTGCTGCGCCGAGCGTAAGACAAGTTTTAAAAGAAATTGGTTTATCAAATGAGAGTGTAGCACTTAATGAATTGCCTGCTCGAGAAGTTCAGTTTACTAAAGAAGAATTAGAACATCTTGCAAAGTTGGGTTTGGATAATTATCCAAATACTGTGTCTGAAGATGACAATACTCGAATTTTTCGTCTTCTTGTAGATTATAATCAAGGTCATTTATCTGGAGCGGCTAAAGAAGAGTTGGATAAAATAGTTGGTTCAAAAAGAAAAGTAAGTATCCAGATCTCAATGGAAGGCAAAAAACCCGAAACAATAGTTGTTCCCATTCCTTGGTTAATACTTTTACCTTTGTTATTTCCGTTCTTAAGAAGGAGAAAAGAAAAACAGGGAAAGGATTCATTTGGTTTTTCGGTAGAAAGAGAAATGACGCCAGGGTCTTATATAGTTATAGTTGATAGATCCGGTTCGATGGAAGGCAAACCTACAGAATTAGCGAATCGTTACTTTTCTAAACTTATAGATCGGGTTAATGGTAAAAAAACAGGTTTAGGCTGGATGATTTTTGGTGATGAAGTTCATCATACTTCCGATGGAAAAGTTAAAGGGGGAAACAAAAAAATATCTGCTAAAAAAATAATGGCTGAATTCAAAGCAGCCCCTCAAGTTATGGGTGGAACGAACTTTCAAAATCCTTTGCAAAGAGCATTGGACTGGATTAAAGGGAGTAATATTCAAAGAGCTAATATTATTTTTATTACAGATGGTGGGGCAAATTTAAGTCAAGAATTTATTGAAAAATTCAATGCAGCAAAAAAAGAATTAGGTTTTAAGGTTTTGGTAGCTTTATGTGGCGATATTCCGAATTTAGCAGGGGGGCAGGGAGAAATTTTTGATGAGCAGGTTAATCTAAATGAAACACTGGGTGAAGGGATGGGTCAAATAGAAATAGTAACGAGAGAGCGTCGTGAAAAAGATAGGAAAGAAGAAATTAGAAAGAGTCAAAAAGAAAGAGAAGAAAGGCTGATACAATACGAAAAAGAGAGATTAGGAAGGCTTAAAAAAGATGAAGAGGAACGAAAAGAAAGACTAGTAAAATATAA
>CAZQNF010000160.1:0-1843 GCA_964594675.1 uncultured Gammaproteobacteria bacterium
ATGAATAGCTCAGCAATACGAATATTCCGCATACTATAATAAATAATCTTTTGGATAAAAAAATATTTTTGAGAAAAACTCGCATAAAAATGTTTATTCGACTTGCCAATTATTGCCAAATTCACCCTTAAAAATTATTTCAGACAATGGTTTACGCTCTGACGGAACTTCTCTTTTCTGGAGATCTTCTGGCAAATCCTCTTTTTTACCTGGCTTGCCGATCGCGATCATAGCTTCAACCGTATAATTCTCTGGAATTTTTAATTCACTGCGCGCTTTTTCATAATCAAACCCGGCCATACCGTGCGCTATAATTCCCTGGAAAGCTGCCTGCAAGGCAAGATTTTCAAACGCGGAACCAGTATCAAAAGAATGAGTGGGTAATAATTTACCACTATTTTCGATAATCTGGTGAGAAACAATGACTACTAAGGCTGCGGCTTGTTTGGCCCAAGCTTGGTTAAACTCAACCAGTAAATTAAAAAATTTTGGCCACTCTTCAGAATCTCTGGTTGCGACCAAAAAGCGCCAAGGCTGGGAATTGCTGGAAGATGGTGCCCAGCGCGCGGCTTCAAATAATGTTAAAATTTCTTTTTCCGAAATGGTTTCCCCGGAAAACGCTCGTGATGACCAGCGTTTTAAAAAAATTTCGTGGATGGGAAAGACAGATGTACGGCCATTTTGCAGATCATTTTTCATATAAAAAACTATTCAACTATGATTTATTTTACTTCGGCTATAACACTGCCAACCTGGATACCGAGTTTTTTGGCAAGACCACTTTTAAGTTCAATTACTGTATTAGCATTTAAACGCGGCGTGTATCGAGTAAGTTCAGCTTCGGTTTTACCCAACTCAAGCGGAACTTCGGGTGCAACATCAACCACCACTCCCCTATTTACCCATACCATATCAATAGGAAAACGCATATCACGCATCACCATGGTTTGTTTAGCCTCCGTCGCAAAGAGAAAAATCATGCCATCATATTCTCCTAAATTATTCCTGTCGCTCAAACCTTTGTACTCTTTAGCAAGCGTATCAGCGACCAAAAGACGCATGGTGTTATTATTTACGGCAACGGTAATTTTTTTGTAGTAAAACCGTTGGTATAAAAATAGGACTACGCCCAAAACCACCATGCTTATAACAAGGTACATTCGCCACGGAATTTTTGTGTCAGTTTTTTTAAAAAACATATTTATTTCTTTTTACTGATAAATAAAGAAAAAGTTAAAGTAATAATCATGAGAAACCCCAGCATGAGGAGCTTGCCCATACTCTGAAACAGAAAAGTCATTAACCCAAAAATCAGGGACACACCATACAAAAATAATACTACACTGTGCTGATTCCAGCCACGATCCAGGAGAAGAAAATGCAGATGTTCTCGGTCGCCCATTGAAATAGGCTGACCACGCTTAACGCGCACCACAATTACTCGAGCCAGATCAAGAATAGGCACGCCCATAGCAAGGAGCGCGGTAGCAATTTTTCCCCCGGAAATAACAGCTAAAACTCCCAAAATAAAACCAATAAAAATACTCCCGCTTTCGCCCAAAAAAATTTTTGCTGGATAAAAATTAAAAAACAAAAAACCGGCTAAAACTCCCGAAAATACTATTGAGAGTAACGCAACATCTGGCTGATAAAAGCGAGTTAGGGACGATAAAACAAAAATCATGAGCGCGCCAATGAGCACGATGCCGGTCGCAAGTCCATCCAGACCGTCTAAAATTTTGGTCGTATGCATCATTCCTACCAGCCAGCCAGTTATAACAAAAAAAGGGATAATTCCTATATTTTCGTACCAACCGGGCAATGTCCAAAAATCAAGCTTTAT
>CAZQNF010000161.1:0-1822 GCA_964594675.1 uncultured Gammaproteobacteria bacterium
GATCTTCTTTTTCAACAAATGTTTCCCCTCTTGCTCCTTGCATTTCCCAATACATTTTAGCTTGTCCGGCAGTTGTACGAGCCAATTGCTCTTCTAACCAAGTAATTGTTTGTTGTTGACGCCTGATAATTTGTCGCAAATCATTCGCATCTTTTGCCTCCATCTCGGCTTCGATATCAGACCCGGGTACAGCTTTAATACCAATTCCCTGCGCCACCTGTTCTTCCAAAGTTCTGGTTAATTTAAGTTCAATAAATAAAGACGATTTTCGTCCCAACATGATTGATTTTGATTTTGTTTCGAGGCGTGGAATAGCCGCTAGATACGCTAGAGCGCCTTCGACAGCCACCGGGTCGCGTAATAATAGCAAACATATTTGTATAGCTTCGGCTGGAGAGCGCTGTGTTAACTGAACGGCAGTTGCTTGCCAATCAATCCGCTTTTGGTTATCGCGCACTATGAGTGCTTGGAGTTTTTGGTTATTTTGCCACAACTTCCCGTGATCCGGCTCCAACCGCTCTTCTCGACTACAAAAACTTTGTGGCAAGCGGGCGGGCAAGAAACGCTCGTACCCCAAATCTTTCTTTTTATTATAACCGGGCGAGTACTCCTGATCTTTTTGACCCTGAAAACTTACTGCCAATTCTTTGGTATTAAAAAAAGATAATAATTCCAAAGCTCGTAAACGTCCAAGTGCAGTTATGCCGGGTGAAGGAGAATTGACTATCGAAAGTACCGTATAGACCAACCATTTATGCGTATCCTCTTTGGAAGTAGTCTTGGGACGATCTTGAATTTGGGAAACAATTTTTTCTTTTGAAAAAAATTCACTTAATTTCTCCCCTACCATTGTCATCCTTTGCCTAGAATCAACTTGGTTTAAACTTACCAATACCGTAGTTGCCAAAACTTCAAAATTTTTAACCTGTTGTTCGTATGCACCAGCTAAAGATGATGGTGATGACCCTAAGTCCGGCCGCTCTCTTGGCCAACCTCCGGGTTGCCACAATAATTTTTCCGCTATATCTTTTTGACCTTTTTCTGCGTACCAATCTTTGACCGACCAGATATTTTCTGGACGGATGAGTTGTAGGGGGTTATTTTCATCATTCTCTTTTACCCTTTCATTTCCACCCCGCCATTGTTCACCTGCCAAAAATTGGTGCTCAACTTTTGCAAAAGGAAACTCTTTAAAACCATATCTATGGTTATCATCCCATTCATGCTTTCCAAATCTCTTTGCCACTTCCTGCCAACGCGCAATTTCCGCAACCGAGACCCCTTCCCCACTTTCGTCAAATGTTTCATCTGCAAACTGGGCATCAAAAACCTGATGATCTAACGCTGTCTCCTGAGCAGAAGGTACTATCACCGAATTTCTTAGCTGGAGTTCAGTTGTCATATTTTACAAATAGCGCTATTTTTTATCTTAAATTAATTTTAAGAATATCATATTTTTTGCCTTTTTCAAATTCAAAAACCGCTATCCTACAAGAGATTTCAAATTTTTATAAAGCAAACCCACAAACACCAGCTGCCTTTTGGTATTTTTTTCTTAACAAACACATTTTGACGAGTCAAAAGTCAGTTATCAAACTTCACACCTTGCCAAATCCCATTTTTTTCACTAAAATTTGCCCCAACATACTGATTCTACTTACTAAAGATAAGCAAAAATCGTACTTCAGCTATTTTTAGTGTCAAAATACATTGACACAAAGTCAATTTTGGTGTATAAAAAGATGCTATTTACCTTTTTAATTATGTCCGAAAAACGTTCCCACTCACTAGCCCTTGAACTGTTTAGTGCCCAGCCTACCAC
>CAZQNF010000162.1:0-1815 GCA_964594675.1 uncultured Gammaproteobacteria bacterium
GCACAAAATTGACCGTCTTTAAAGCGGATTTGTTCAAAGTATGCCTCACAAGCAATTTCATTTTTAAAGAAATTGTGAAAGTCTGATAAGGATTTAAAGTCTGTATTTATAAACATAAAAGTGACTTATGTCCCTATGTTACATTGTTTTTTAAGGGGCGTCAAGTATTTTTTATACAATCTGTGCATAACTTTCAGTAAAACTTCTAGACACTGAAAGGCGATCATGCTATATTGATACCAATAACTTACCCCTAAAAAAATTTATGAGCTCCCAACCAAACCAAGAACAAAAACAAGAAAAGGAACAAAAAAATGATTCAACGTGGGCTAAGGGTAGACTTTATCCACGATATAACTTAGAGCAATCTTTAGAATTTGCGGAGTGCGTTCATAAGCTTGGAGGCACACGTGTTACTTTAGATATGGTCGCCGCTCAGCTTGGAAAAAGCAAAGATAATTCAACATTCATTGGTAGAACTAGTAGCACACGCCAATTTAATTTAGTTACGCTCGAAAATGGCAGGCTGTCACTTTCTAATATCGGTCAAAGAATATTTTATCCTACAAGTCAAACAGACAAGCAGGCTGCTAAACAGGAAGCTTTTTGTTCACCAAAACTTTATCAGGAAATTATTGAGAATTATCGTGGTAAAATGTTACCCGACCGTACTTCACTGGGGAATATTTTAAAATTGGATTACAACATTCAACAGAATGCACGTGACAATGCTGCAAGTAATTTTATCCAATCGGCAGAATTACTTGGCTTGATAAAAAATGGTATTTTCGCATTGCCAGATTACCAAAATATTGGCAGTGGTAATGAAATTACTTTAAATAACAATATTGCTGAAGTGGAAAATAATAATACTGCTACGAATTTAACGCAAGATAAAATACAAATTGCCCCTGTTGTTAAACCTTCTCAAGATTATACAAGTGAAGATTTTTTTGTTGCTGATAGACGCCGAAATCATGTGTTTGATTATGGTGGCGGAATTACTTTAATCATACCCATAGACCGAGGTATTGACGAAAGTATTCAAGACGGTTCATTAAAAGATGTTAAAACCACCTTAAAAGATTTGGCACAACAATATTTAGTAGTAAAAAACAGCGAAATTAAATAATAAAAAACCGCCCCTTAGAAAACTGATTATGCAGGTGTAGTTCAAGTTAGCAGAACACGCCCGTGGTAAGGTAGAGATGTTGGTGCGAACCCAACCACCTGCGCCATCAGTTTTCTAAAAAGCGGTAATTTAAACCATTAGAGCGGACGAGGCAACCAGTGCGTAAACACTGGTGGTTGCGGGAACTCTTCTTCTAAACTATTGTCTCGTCCGCTTTGTTGGCTTATTTTAGCTAAAATTAGTATAGCACAAAAATAAATTTTTGCGTATCTAATTATATACTAACAAACAATAGTACCTGCTTTAAAGCCTTTTGTCAAGGTTTTAAGAGCTGGGGTAACAATGTATATTAGTCCCAAAAAAATTCCCTTAAAGTGCTCAGTGGCCACCAAAGAGTAAAGGAGGGGGTACTCTTGATGTCACCAAACACTTTGAGAGAATTTTGTAAAATTAATTTTACACATTATTTTAAGGTCTGTCAAGAGAGGTTATGTGCAAAATTATATGGTTTTAAATATTGTGCGGTGTCTTGACTTATTTTTACGATCAGCGTACTGTAATTTTGCGCAAAAGACCTGGTGGCTGCGCCATCACATGTCATTTGAAGCAAAGAAAGAGAGGGTAAAGAAAGATGAGTTGGAAGACGGTGTATCTGTTGATTTGCTTGGCAGGCTGCGCCCAAG
>CAZQNF010000163.1:0-1803 GCA_964594675.1 uncultured Gammaproteobacteria bacterium
GAACATAGCTTTCCGGGTAGGCAAAGGTTAAAGGTAAATCTGGGTTAAGTGTGGGAGGTCGGTTTATAAAATTCCCGAGCGTTTCTGGGCTATTAATGGTAACCCATGGTTCTGGAGTTGTTGAGGCAGCTGTTTGGGGATTATTATTTGGAGTATTTAATTCAGAAACTGGGTGCAAAGGAGGTTTAGAGCTGCATCCGGTTATAGTAAGAAAAAAGGGAAGAGTGAGTAAAATTGCTTTTTTCATAAAAATTTTACAGTTTATTTTTTAAATAATTAGAATAACCAATTCCTAGTATAAGGGATATATACGCAACGGCCGCAATAACGGCACGCAACGAAGTTTGTGCTTGGATATATCGCAAAGCCATAAGTCCGGCAAATACGAGTATGGTTATTATTAAAACCATAATATGTTGCTTGGGCATAAAAAAATATTATTGTACATATTACACTATAATCAATTTAAATAAAATAAAACTGGAGTTTTGACTTTGAATGAAAAAATCTTTATGCTTAAGCTTGTGTTTAGAGGTTGTTAAAAATTCTATGAAAATTATTTCTCTTAATACGTATGGCGGGCATTTTTTTGCGCCACTGATGGGTTTTATAAAAATGCAGGCGCAAAGCACGAATATTTTTTGTTTTCAGGAAGTGTTGTCAAATCCTAAGGGCGAAATGTTTGTAAGCCATGGTTCGCGGGCGAATTTGTTTGATGAGATGGCCAAAGTTTTGCCAGATTTTACGGGATTTTTTATTCCGGTGCAGGATAATTTTGATGAAACTACGCTCGTTCCCCAAGAGGTAAGCGCTGGTTTGGCGACATTTGTCCGTAAAAAATATACGCTCCAAAAGATTGGCGACTTCTTTATTTATAGAGAAAAGAATTCTTTTGTACCCACTGATTATTTTACATTGGCACAAAATTTGCATTATATTCAGCTGTTGGTAGATGGTGTATTGGTAACGGTTTGTAATTTGCATGGCACGGCGATGCCGGGTAATAAGCTTGATACACCTGATCGTTTGGCGCAATCACAAAAGGTTTTGGATTTTTTACAAGATGAATCTGGAGAAAAAATTGTGGTCGGTGATTTTAATCTTATGCCACATACAAAAAGTGTAAGCATGTTTGAAGAATGTGGTCTAAGGAATTTGGTAAAAGATTATAAAATTGGGAGTACGCGCGGTAGCTTGCTTAAGCAGTTGCATCCGGAATATGGATTAAGTGCCGAAGGTTGGCAAGAATTCGCGGATTATACGTTTGTTTCGGCGGGGGTGAAAGTGGCAAGTTTTGTGGTGCCAGATCTGCCGATTTCGGATCATTTGCCGATGATACTCGACTTTGAAATATAAAAAAATTATTTAACCAAGTTTTTTATGAAACAATCTGAATACCCAAAACAGCCGGAAAAAATTGAAACCTTTTTAACATTGGATGGTTTTAAAGCGATCTTGCAAACTTTGCGAGGTAGGTATCGAGGAACGTTAGGAATTGTTCATGGCACGGAGGAAATATGGCCTGATCAATCATTTAGGAGTTATCATCATATTTTAGGGTTGCTGCAAAAGAATTTTTCAACAAAGGTTAAAAATTTTCAGTTTATTGTTCGGCTAGACCAGGTAGGTGCTGATACTCAATTTTTTAAAACTGAAAGACTGAATCTGTCGCTTGAGGAATTCAGGTCGGCTTGGTTTGAATTACAAGAGATGTTAAATGCTTCGGGTGAAGACGTGCTGCGCCATCATGGCGTAGCATAATCCTCTAAACATTGTTAAATAAAAATTTTCAGGGTGTATAGT
>CAZQNF010000164.1:0-1774 GCA_964594675.1 uncultured Gammaproteobacteria bacterium
GTTAAATTATACCTGGAAAAACAGTTTCCTGATTGCACCAAAGTAGAATTTACAGTTACAGAACCGGCATTTGAGGAGTTGCTTAAAAATTTTGAAACTAAAATTAATGACGGTGTTGCTACCAGGGCGGAAGACAAGGGGGATGGTATGCAGCGGGCAATTATGTTGGCAATTATTCAACGGTATGCTGATTTTAGAAAAGCGAACGAAGATCTCGGCAAGAATTTTATTTTTTTTATTGATGAATGCGAATTACATTTACATCCAAAAGCACAGCGGCAATTAAAAAAAGCGTTATGGGATATTGCTAGGTGAGGGGATCAAATTTTTATTAATACACATTCGTCAGTTTTGGTGGCAGATGATGGGGCAGAAAAGATTTTTAAGGTAGAAAAACAAAATAAAAAAAGTAGGTTTACAGAAATTAACACTGCTTTAGATAAGCAATATGTAGTTTACGAGCTCTTAGGTGGCTCTCCTAACGACTTGTTGTTGCCTAAAAATTTTTTAATAGTCGAGGGCAGAAGTGAGTTTGAATTTATTTCTTCTATTTTAAAGAGATTTTATCCCACTGAATCAGTGGGTATTCAAATTATTTTTGCGGAAGGAGACCATGAAAAACAGATTAAATCTATGGAAGGTATTAATACTGTTTTTGCTCCACTATATATTAACCCCATTCATCGCAATCCTATCTACCGTGATAGTTTGGTAGTGGTTTGTGACACTCCTCACCCAACGAAAGCCGTTGATTTTCAGTCGTTTGTCGAGAGCTATCCCGAGCTTACGGTTCAGAAGCGATTGATTAAGATCCCTCATCAGGCGCTTGAGCTTTATTATCCAAAACCTTGGAAAAAAACCGAAGACGAGTTGGTTGCAATGAGTCCTAGAGAAAAAACTGATCTTGCGAAACAAGTTGGTCAAGAAATCTTAAAAGAAGATTTCTTGACGCATATGGAAGTATTAAGTAGTGGTTTATTAAAGTGTTTAGAGCGTGCGTATAAGTAATAAGGTTCTAAAAATGAATTTTAGAAACGAGGCAGATCAAACATCTCTTAGCGCCGTCTCTTTTTAATATTTTAGACCCCGACCCGAGTCCCTTAAATTCACCTCTCGACAATCGGCCCAGAAACCATTACACTGATTGAAACGGTGGGGTACTTAACCCCAACACACCGCAGATCGTAACGAAGTGAGTTTAGAAATTTAATTTTTATTTTTATTAGCGGAAATTTATTTAGTTAGATAGATAAAATATGGCAAAATATGTAGATGGATTTATTCTTGTAGTTCCACAAGATAAAGTTGAGGAATACAAGAAAATGGCAGAAGGCGGCCGTGATGCGTGGATGAAGCATGGTGCGTTAGAGTACTATGAATGCCGCGGTACTGATCTTGCTCCACAGGAAATGGGTGATCAAAAAGGCCGTGCGTTTCCAGAAATGGCTGGAGCCACAAGTAGTGATAGCGTTTGGTTTTCTTATATAGTTTTTAAATCCAAAGAACATCGAGATGAGGTCAATGCTAAAGTGATGGAAGAAATGAGTAAGCAGATGGAAGGAAACAGTGATATGTCGATGCCTTTTGACATGAAGAAAATGGCTTATGGCGGCTTTCAAGTTGAAGTAGAAGGCTAGCCTAATTAGTAGTAATAAATAAACCAAAAAAGCTAACCCGTAGTTCGGATATGGTTGATAACACGCCGCACTTGTGACAAAGGGTCAAGCTATCTCTTGATAGAACAAACCCGGATCATTAATTTAAAAACAGCTTA
>CAZQNF010000165.1:0-1765 GCA_964594675.1 uncultured Gammaproteobacteria bacterium
TACCAGCTGAGCTATTGGCCCGTGTTTTTTAACATTTTTTAAATTATAGAAAGAAGTATACGTAAAATTCTCAAAAAAGTCAACAACACTTCTTTTGTTTCCACGTTTTTGGTGTTTGAGCTCTATTTTAAGCATGTTAGCTACACATTACATAGCATTACTTTTTTCTTATAAAACTGCTACAATAAACTCATTACTTTTGATGTTTTTTATGAATCAACTTATTTGGCTAGGACAGATTGCGCTTAGTATGTTTCTTGGAGGAATTTTGGGTTGGCAGCGAGAATATGTCGGAAAATCGGCCGGAATTCGGACTTATGCGCTCGTTACAGCCGGCTCTGCTCTTTTTACCATTCTTTCTATGCATGCGTTTGGCAGTGCGAGCGATGAACGCGTGGCAGCGCAAATCGTATCGGGGATTGGCTTTATCGGCGCGGGTACAATTTTACACAAAGAAAACCGCATTGAAGGTCTTACGACCGCAGCCGGACTCTGGATGGCTTCAGCGATTGGTATGGCGGTTGCGAGCGAATATTATATTTTATCCAGTTTTGGTACTATACTTATCTTTATCCTTCTTGTTATTGACGAAAAAAAATGGCTGATGCCGAGAAAAAAAGAGACAAATTCTTAATTTTATCAACTATAATTTAAACCTTATTTTATGCAACCTAACATCGGCAAAATTCTTGGTGGAACAGCGGTTGGTTTGGGATTAGTAGTTTTAGCTCTTGGTTCTTGGACCATTGTAGAATCCGGACAAAAAGGAGTGGTGCTGCGCCTCGGATCGGTTAACCGCGTGGTTGACGAAGGTTTGAATTTAAAAATACCGCTCATTGAGAGTGTGCGAAAAATAGACGTGCGAGTACAAAAAGTGCAAGCCCAAGCGGCGGCTGCGAGTAAGGATCTGCAAAACGTCTTAAGCAATGTGGCGGTGAACTACCAGCTTGATAGCGTACATGTGGGCGATTTGTACCAAAAAGTAGGTGTTGATTATGAAGACAAAATTTTAACTCCAGCGCTGCAGGAATCGGTAAAATCCGCGACCGCGCGCTATACTGCCGAAGAACTTATCACCAAACGCGAACAAGTCAAAAATGACATTAAAAACAGCATGAGCGAACGGCTGGCCTCAAATTTTATTCTTATTACTGAGGTAAACATCGTAAATTTTGATTTTTCTAAATCTTTTAACGAAGCCATTGAAGCCAAAGTAACCGCCGAGCAGCAGGCACTCGCGGCCAAAAATCGCTTAGAGCAGATCAAATACGAAGCCGAGCAACGCATTGTACAATCCAAAGCCGAGGCCGAAGCCATCCGAATTCAGTCCCAAGCTCTGCAAGAAAATAAAGGCCTCATTGAGCTCGAAGCCGTTAAAAAATGGGATGGACGTCTACCCCAATACATGACTGGCCCAGTACCTTTTATTAACGTCCAAAAATAAAATTGCCACCTGGGGCAAAGCTTACACATTTTACAATTGAGTTATGCCTCATATTCATGAAAAGGTAGATTTTACTGCTGATGTATTTATTGTTTACCAAAACAAAGTTCTTCTGCGCATGCATGAAAAATATCAGACTTGGCTGGCGGTTGGCGGACACGTTGAACTAAACGAAGACCCCAACGAAACAGCGATCCGCGAGGTAAAAGAAGAGGTGGGGATTAATATCAAACTGTATGGCGAAAAGCCTACCACAAACGAACCGAGATCTGGCAAAGAACTTATCCCGCCCATGTTTATGAATCGCCATGCGATTAATCC
>CAZQNF010000166.1:0-1762 GCA_964594675.1 uncultured Gammaproteobacteria bacterium
AAAATAAGATTTTACTCATAATTTTGATTTTGGCTACAGTTATTCGGTTGTACCATATTGGTTTGCGGGATTTTTGGTTTGATGAGGCGTTTACAGGTATTACTGTTCGTACTGGCTGGGGAGAGATGTTGCGGATTTTGGCTGCTGACACACACCCGCCCTTATATTTCCTCGGATTAAAATTATTTTCCTATGTATTTGGCTCAGGGGTGGGAGCTTTACGGTTATTTTCGGCAATTTTTGGGATAGGGGGAGTGTGGGGAATATATTTGTTTACGAAAGAATTGTTTAGTGCTCGATCAGCATTTTTTGCCAGTTTTTTGACGGCAATTTCACCATTTTTGTGGCAATATTCGCAAGAAACACGCATGTATAGTATGCTCGGGTATCTGGTCGTTTGGGCGAGTTTTTTCTTTGTACGAGCTCTAAAAAGGAATCGTTATCAGGATTATGTTGGTTGGGGAATTTTTTTAGGACTCGCTTGTCTTACCCACAACATGGGGCTTATTTTTGCACTGGTGTATTTTCCGGCTTTTATAGTTTGGAATTATCAAGAAAATGGTTTAAAAAAAGCTCTTTTAAATAAGAAATTTTGGACGGGAGCAGGAATTGCCTTTGTTTTATTTTTACCGTGGTTGAAAAATTTTGTTAATCAGCTGCTTTTTGTGCACGAGCGGATTGGTTGGATAACGCCGGCGTATTTTTCGGAAATTTTTCGTACCGTACAAATGTTTTTATGGGGTACGCCGCTGGGGCAGATGGGCATGCCAACGCCAAATGATATGCGTTTTGTGTCGAGCGAATCGGTGTTGGTACTGTTAATTATCCTGCTAACCTCTATAACGATCTGGCTGTTCACTAAGTCGACAGAAAAAAAACAATTACTGTTAGTTTATATATTGAGTTTTGGATTTTTAGGATTGGTGTATATGCTTTCTTTACTTGGGCAGCAGTTTTTTGTGGCGCGTTACTTGATTGCAGGCAATTACTTTGTTTGTGTTTTACTGGGAGTGGCGACAGCATCTTTGCCTAAAAAATGGCCGTATGTAGCACTCGGGGTTTATGTGTTTTCACTCTTTTTAATAAAAATTCCGAATTATTCACGGGGGTTTAATGTGCTAAGCAGTAAAGTGTCATCAGTTTCAAATCATATGTATGTTTTTAATCCGTTTGATTATATTATTGCTAAATACTATTTTGGACCAGATAATCTTGTTTTGTATAATATTGATGATCCGAAATCTGATCCTTCAGCCTGGTCAGGGATGAATGGAACACTGCAGCGCACCGAAACTGCGCTGGATATTTTGCAGGATAAACAGGCGATAATCATAGAGGACGAATATTTGCAAAATAATGATGCGGTGGCGCGAGAAGATTTGCTAAAAAACTTTACGTCTGTTATAACAAGCTACAATTTACATATCTACCAAGCCAAATAAAACTGTATGATGGATCTTTCGATTATTATTCCGACGTATAACGAAGCTGAGAATGTTCCGATTTTGGTAAAAGAGATTTTTGCGACACTTGATACCAAAGAGATACATGCGGAAATTATTATTGTAGACGATAATTCTCCGGATGGAACAGCGCAAGTTGCGGAAAGTTTAAGCAAGGAATATCGGGTTAGAGTTATAAAACGCGCTGGAAAACTTGGTTTGGGGAGTGCGGTGCGAGCTGGGTTTGCGGCGTCAGATCGGGAGTATGTGGGGGTAATGGATGCGGATTTAAGTCATAATCCGAGTATTTTAAACGAACT
>CAZQNF010000167.1:0-1760 GCA_964594675.1 uncultured Gammaproteobacteria bacterium
GGTCTTTCTCAACAGTCGCTGGTTTTTGGGCTGCTGAATCTAAAAGAGTTATTTCAAAATTCGGTTTATCGTCAGGAACGGTTTGAGTATAAAAACCAGCTGGATTATCTGAGCGTCTAAAATTTTTTGTAGGCAAAACAGCAGGCTCTCTGGTCGTAGTGTCGCTTATAGTTGAAGAATAATGATCTAGAATGTTGGGAGTATATGGAAGTAGCCGTTCTTTTTCACCACCACTTTGTCCCATAAGTCGATAGAAGAATGTGTTGATGTCGCGAATTACTGTTCCCTCGATAGTTTCTTCGTCCATAGGCTGCAGAGTTCCATCGTCTAGGGCATACCATTTTTGTCCAATTTCAACTAAGGGTCGCGTGTGGGGTATGCCATTGCTTATCATTTGCTGCTCTTTTACTGGCATGTTAGGAAAGACGTGGTGAATGAGCGAAAGCAAGCGCTTAAGCCGTGCTTCACAATTTCCTTTTTTATGGTTGTACAAATCAGTCAACATGCTATTTTCATCGGCGCCGGTACCGTAGTTTAACATGGCGGTTATAACTGTTTTTTCTTTTATCTCGTTTGATTGTTTGTTTTCACTGGCTAGTTGGGTGTAGGTTTCATACTCTTGGTTCATTGTACGGGCGGCAGCTTGTGTTTCTTCTTCGCTAAAACCTGCTTTGTAACGCTCTTGACGAAGAATTTTGGCGCCAAAATCCAATCTTTCACGTGATTCAAGGGCTTCGGCGAGTTCTTTGTCTTCTAAAGTTGCAGCTTCGCGCCTCAGCAAGTAGTGAGCTTTTGCCACAATTTTTTTTGGCAAAATGCTTGTAGCATACTTAGCAGTTTCGGGGTAGGCTGCATTAAGTACAAGTCCGGTAGAAAGCGCTATAATATGACGCATCTTTTGTTTCTCCCGTCTTTGCCTTATTTCTTCACGTTTTTTTCTTTTTTCTTCCGCCTCTTCCAGCGCTTGGTAATGAGTGATATTATGTTCCGGCATATTGATGATAAAATTTATCTACTTTTGTTTTTTTTATACCCCAAGCATAGCTCGCAGATCCTCAGGCATTTTGTAGGGTGGATCAAATGTTACGGTAATATCAATTTTATCGGCGCCAATTCCTTCCAGAGAATTTTTTATAGCTTCGTTTAAGTCTGGTCCCCAGGGGCAAAACGGGGTGGTGTAGGTCATGAGGATTTTTACGTTATTGTTATCGATTTCAATATTATAAATAAGTCCCATGGTATAGACATCGAGATGAACTTCGGGGTCTTTTACGGTTTGGAGGGTCGTGATGACTTGATCTTTAGTGAGCATATTAATTTACAAGTTAGGTTGTTTGGATCTTTTAAGTTCGATAATAAATCTGATAAGTATTCCCAAGAGACTATAACACAGCAAATTAATGAATAAAATGATGAAAGTAGATTGATAATCACCCGCTATCCAGATGCCGGGGTAAAAAGTGGGAATTATTAAAGGAGCAAGAATTTTTCCGGATAATGTAAAATTAAATATATCTGAAACTCGAGCCAGTATAATGAAAAATATAATATCAGCAAATACCAATCCTGCGTATATCGTGGCGGCGTATCCGCCAGCTTTTAATAATTTTTTATTGATGGTTTTCACAAATATAAACTTATTTTTATAACAACCTTTTTTCTTTGGCAAAAGCGTAAAAAGCGAAAATGCGCAGGTCAAAAGAGCTGTATTTTTCGGACGATAATTGTTTGAATAAATCATCGGCGGGAATTTCTAAAAC
>CAZQNF010000168.1:0-1737 GCA_964594675.1 uncultured Gammaproteobacteria bacterium
GAGGTTGATCCTTTCCGCTCACACTTTCTATTGCTATCATTTTATCACCGTCTTCTTCTTAAAATTTTACTCGACATATTTTGTTAATCGTTACCCCATTTTCAACAAACGAAAGATCCAGTCGTCCTATTTTTGTATCATAGTCAAATAATACATTTGGAAATTTCTTTTCCATTAACTCTTTGAATGTCTTAGCTCGAGCGTTTCTCTCGAACCATTCAAGCATTTCAGCTGCATCTTTTGATTCAGGATCAGCATCTTCAGGAAATTCTAACTTCCCATCTTCAGATGGCTCTTCTTCACCATCTTCCACTTCACGCTCTTGTGAGTCAACAGGTATATTTTTAAATAACTCTATCATACCGGACTCTCCGCCAGAGGATTTATTTACCATGTCATTACTATTCGATTTAAGACTAACACTTTTTTCGATTTCTTGAGCTGGTTGAGGTTTTTCTGATCCTAAACCAGCCCCCCCCATGACAGTTCCAGATAATGCTAAAGCCGCAGTTGTTCTTTCTAAAATTTTTCTAAAACTAGATTTTTCAGGCCTATCCGAAGCAATTCTTTTGGGTCTAAAAGCACCTTCTCTAAACGGCATAAATTCTTAAGTTATTATAAATTATTTTAATTTCTCCACTTCGCATCAATCGCGATTCCACCACGTGTATTAAACTTTACCATTACTTCAATATTTTTTGGCTGAACAAACTTTACAAAATCTTGTCCAATATCTACTGCCAAATGCTCATGAAACACTCCAGTGTCCCGATACGTTTCCAGATACAGCTTTAAAGATTTTGACTCAACCACGTATTTATCTGGTACATATTTTATCTCAATCGTTGCATAGTCTGGCTGACCAGTCAGCGGACACCGACAGGTAAATTCCGTGCAATACAGCGTTATTTCCATCTGCTCGCCGCCATGGTTGGGAAAAACTTCAAGATTACGTTCAGCAGCAGATTTTTGTCCAAGCTTTGTTAAATTCTTTATATCCTCTTTGTCTGTTGGCATAATTAAGTTTTATAAATTTTCTTTTACGTGTGCCTCAATCATTTGTACCCATTTTTGTACAACACCACTGTTTTTCGCCGCTTCTGTCAAATCTTGCAACTCCTCGGTCGTAGCTTCCGAACGATCCTTAAACCTAATCTGTAGTTCAGTCGCCACATAATTATCTATTTCCGTTTGCATTCCATTTACCATTTCATTCAGCTCAAGTTTAGCTCGCAAGACCCTTACCAGTTCATCCAGATTATATTCTTCATATTCCAGCTTCTTATCATAATCACTTACCGATCCTACCGCATAGCCTACTTTTCCTGGAATTATACTAATAAAATTTACCAAAAAATCTCCATCTTTTATTTCTGCCGTTAACATAACCGGCCTACCATCGTCATTTCGCAATACCTCTAGAGCAAAACGACTAACGATATATGGATCTTGCAGCAAATACTTGTTTAACCTGGCAAAATCCTGTTCTTTTTTACCTGCTTCGACCGCTAGCACAACATCTTTTCTTGCTTGCGTTCGAATTTTTTCCTGTGATAATTTAGGTTTTAATACCGCTCGCTCTAGTACTGGTGTCGCCGAAGTCTTTTGGTTATCTACGCCTGCTGAAAAAGTTTCTTCGCTGGGCACAGTTGGATGCTCTAAAAGCACTCCCAAAACACCAACTACTCGTAAACCACGCTCTAAACTTTCTCTCATAGGATTACGATATTAACATTT
>CAZQNF010000169.1:0-1735 GCA_964594675.1 uncultured Gammaproteobacteria bacterium
CTACTTTTAGAGCGGGGAAATTTTTGGCGCTTTGGTAAATCTGGATACCGGAACTCGCACTTTGTACATAAAAATACTGCGAACCAAAAACACCAGGCAAAACCGTCACTTGTCCTTGAATTTTTACCATCTGGTCTTTGGGTTGCGCACGCGCCTGGTCAATGGTCATGGTGATAGCTACAGTGGAAGGTTTTTTGGTGGTCGCGGTCTTTTTTTGAGCAGCTCCCAAAGTACTGGTATTTTCATCTTCAGCTTCTTCGGACAAACTACTTTTTTCTTCACCCGGCGATGGATTGGCCCAAACTTTTTTCGTGCCCGCAAGCATGAAACTTTTGCCCTCTGGGGCTTTCCCTAACGATATAACATCTACGGTTTGTCCTAAATTATTTATAAGCTCCAATCGATCATTCGTATTGTTTAAAGCGATTTTGGTAATAGTACGATAAAACACCAGTCGTTCTTTGGGCGCAATATTCGTGCTGCTGGCGAAGGAAAAAATACGGTTGGTTTTATTTTTTAACTGCCAACCCGAGATATCGAATGTTTCACCGGAACGGTTCAAAATTTCTACAAACTCATCATCGTCCGTGCCCTCGGGATTGGGATAGGCTTCAGAAATAACCAGGGCTCGATCTTTGGGCAAAGCCGCTTCCCCCACCACAATCGTAAATGGTTTACTCGCATAAATACCGAGGGTGCTCGAAGCAATCATTTCTCCCGCATAAATTCCAGGTTGCGAAAACGCATAATTTATTTCCGTGCCGCGCAAAATTTTGTTATCAATTTTCCATTCAATAGCGAGAGCTTTACCGCGCTTATCAGCCGAACCAACCGCGCTAAGTTTTATACTTTCTTTTACCTCGGCAAAAGTTGGGACACGCAGTTTCAGGATAAGCGAGCTGGAACTACTTTCGGCTGGAGTTTGTATTTCGGTACTAAATATATTTTCCTGTCCTGGCGTCGGGGTGAGACTCCAACGCCAGTTGGTGCCATCGAAATTATAGCTTTCGTTATTATTAGCTTTAACATAAGCCACTAAACTCACTGTTTGTTTCTCTTTATTAAATAGCTGCACTTCTTCGGCAGTCGTATTATTCAGAGCAATCTTGGTATCTTTACGATAGAAAACTTGTATTTGCTGGGGATTTATTATGCCGCTCAAGGTAAAAGAAGTAGTTTTATCGCGCAATATCCAACCATTTATATCAACAGCGGAAGAAGAAATATTTTTGATTTCAATAAATTCTTCTTCATCTTCACCATCTGGATCGGGAAAAATTTCATTAAGAATAACTCCAGATTTTATAGTCGTTGTAAACAAAGTTGAACTCGTCACCCCAACCGTAGTGGTGGCTGGCACCACACCTAAATCAACCGAACTTGAACCGGAAGGAGTTTTGGGTGGTCGAGATGTAATTTGATTGGGCAGGTTGGGTGTAGGTGTAATGGTAATAGACCAATCACTGTCTTGATTACTATCACCGCCATCAGTTTTTCGCGCCAACGCTTCGCTTTTCTCCGGTGTCAGATCATCCTGATAAGTAATTGCATCAATAATATTTCCGGATGGATTTTTAAGAAAAATACTATCGCCGTCGTTGTTTAAATAACTGCTACTAAGGTTTATGGTAAACCAACCGCCAGCCACAATGGTGCCGGTTGGACTCGCAATTGCGCAACTACCGGCTCGAGCGTCACACAAAGTTACACCTGTCAGATCGATGGTGCTTGAACT
>CAZQNF010000170.1:0-1722 GCA_964594675.1 uncultured Gammaproteobacteria bacterium
TTTAAGTCTTGCTCTAATGTTTACATTTGTTAACAATCTGACAGCTCTGGATCTGGCGGTGTTGTAAACTCCTTTTTTGTTTGTATCTAAATAAAAAGATTTAATATAACACCATGTTCCATTACCTAAAAATTCTTTACTTGTAATATACAATCGACAAAAGTGTTCCCATTTTATATTGACAAGAGGGGTGTTATAAATTCGGCTTTTGTTTGAAACGCGCCTACCCATACCGCATCACAGTACTTAGTAAAACAGTATTATAATAATACGGAATTTTTGAAAGGTACAATTTTCAAATGCATCACTTAATTTACATAGCCAAATTACAGAATCCCTAATTATCAAAACAACCAATAATGATTTTGTGCGTCTTTAATTCTACTAGCTTTACAACTCCACTATCAAATTCACTTTCTAAAAGATCTTTTCGATTATAAGAAAATAAAGTTATTTTATACTTAGAAAATTTTTTATCTGAAATATCAATAATAATATCATGGGAGTAAGGCTGATCAATTATACTATTTTTAGGTAACTCACCTACAAAAACTATTTCCTGAAAATGATTATCATAGTCCGTAATAAATTTATTCCGATTTTTTTCTATACTATCACCAATCAAATTACCAGCGCAGCCACGTTGATGGAATTCAAACGGTGCCTTCATTGAGCCATAATTCGTGTGGTAGGTGGTTTTTGAGTTTAGGTGCCATAGTTGGCGAATAATAATACTGCGGTCACGCGACGATTCCTCAACGCACAATAAGCGATAATAGTAACCATTTTTAATTGTAATATATTTTTTCACATTTGTGTGCTTCTAATTTTTAGACTAAGACCCTCCAAACTCTCTTTTTCTCATTTCAATATCGCTGCTAGATCTTTTCCTGGCTCTCACAATGCTTTCTTCAAGGTGTTCTTCGTATTCCAAGGCAAATTTTTGGACTGAAGCATTCTCATCAGTCTTTAAGACTTGAATTTCCTGCTTTTTTCCTTCAAAGGCTCTTGCTAGCCCATCTTCACCAGAAACCACTCCTGTCTTTGATAAAATTCCAAACAGTCTATTACGAATATCTTTATCTGGGTACTTGGTTATCAATGCCTTTACAGTACCAAATAAGAAGCTCTCCCCGTCGTACTTATCTAAAATTGAAAGAACATCATCCTTTTCTTTTTTTCCACCACTTTGAACCAATTTAATTAAATACTCCTCTAGCTTTGGGCTGAAAGAGGGAAATATGTTTTGTAAAACTTGTCCGCTTTCCCATTGGTTCAACCATCTACTTCTGCCCTTTACTTTATTAAACCATTTTAATATTTCAGGTATTACTATCTCTGGGTATTTTTCCAGCTCTTCCCTTAAACGAGTAAAATCAAAAGGGATCGCATCATACCTGTCTTTTTTTTCGTCTTCTCTCATTTTTAACCTTAATTGAATGCGTTCAAAGAAAAAATTTGTTACAGATAAGGGGTCACTTGTCGCTAGTAGTGACAATACTTCTTCCGCTTCATAATTTATATCTGGTAAGAATTTTAAGTTTTCTAAAACTAACCTGTTTTCTTCTTTGTTAAACGACTCGATTACGGGTTTACACTTAACCCAAAAATTACTTATCCACCACCAGTTTTTATTTTTTGTTAATTGCTTAAGTGTATCTATAAAAATTAGTTTGAACCCTTTGGTGGATTGATAGTTCCAGGCTAGGGCATAGATTATGG
>CAZQNF010000171.1:0-1719 GCA_964594675.1 uncultured Gammaproteobacteria bacterium
CAAGCTTTGTTTAGAGATTATTGCGAGCTTGCTCGGAAAAGAGTTTAATTGGTATTCGCAGTATATGATACAAAGAAAATAATTTTTATTGTGAGTGTGGAAATTTTATATGCCTAAACATCATAACAATGAGGAGTATGGCCAGAGGTTAGTAGAATTGTATGCGCAGCACGCCACTCCCGAAGCTTTAGTAGCCGCAGAGGCTCCTAAAGAGCTTAAGTTAGCTGAAGCAGTCGCGGAAAATGAAAGGAGATTCTTGAGCAGAAGCGCCTTTCAGGTGGTTTAGATCAAGATAAATTTATGAAAAAATATAAAAATATTCTGTTAGTGAGTCTGGTGGTAGTTGTGATAACTACGTCCGGCTGTACTCCTATTACTCCTGTCCAGAAAGAAATTATAGAGGTTTCAGCCGTGAGCTCGACTTCCTTATTATCTTCGGCACAGGTTTTTACTGTCCAGGGTTTACACATGACTGTGCCGGAAAAATACTCCGTTATTAAAGTGGAAAAAGAAAAAGTATATATAAAAACCGATGATACAGAACATCGGGTTACGTTAATTTTGGAAGTCCTTCCACAGGGTTCTTGGTCCAACCAAGAACTAAAAGATTTTTTTATTTCGAATTCGCCTCTTGTTGATTCACAAAGTATTACCATCTTTAATGATGAATCTATGGCCGATTGCACGGTTGGCTGTTTTACTGGCATTGTGGGGTAAGCAAGCCTTTAGTTTTATTTGGGAAATTAACAGTAGTGAAAATCCTCCGGTTCCAACTCCCGAAGACCCAGATGCTGGTTTATGGTGGGTGCCGAAAACAAAAACAACCCAGCAAGATCTACTTAATATTTTAAGAACCGCTATTTTTAATTAAGGGTAATTATTGACGCCCCAAATGCAAAATAGTATAATAATATGCGTAAGCAGTCTTGGTGGATCCGCAGTGGCGGAATCGCTAAACGGGTTTATCCATTGTGTCGACAGACTGCCGCTAATTAGATAAGTAAAGAACAGATTTTATGGAAATGGATCAAGCTTTTTTGGAATACGTAGTAAAAGCGATCGTTAACTATCCAGAGAACGTAAAGACCACTCGCACCGTTGATGAAATGGGCGTGCTCCTTACCCTCGATGTTGATTCTCGCGATATGGGCTATGTTATCGGACGCCAAGGCAGAACTGCTCAGGCTCTTCGCACATTGCTCAAAACTCTCGGTTCCAAAAACAGTGCTCGCGTTAACCTCAAAATTAACGAGCCAGCTGGTGGACGAGGATTTGGTGCTGGCAGTAGTGCCCAACCTACCTCTGAGCCAGTTGACACCAGTGCTGTCGACGACCTCGGTATATAAGCAAAATAGACAATTTTAGCCACTCTGTAGTAAAATGCAGGGTGGTTTTGTTTTTTTGCAGCTAAATTTGTTATGAAAGAAAATGGGCAAGTAGTGTTTTTTGAAACAAACAAAGAAAATTCGCGTTTGGATTATCTTCGAAGTTTAAGCTCGGAACTTAATAAAAGTCTGCAAAGCAAAGCGGAGCAGGCTGGCTTGCCGATTTACTTTTGGAATAAATCTTCCAAAGATCAGTGCGATACATTGGTAGGTAAAAAGAAAAATTTACCTCATCCCAAAGTAATGAGATTGGCTATTTTGTTTAGGCCCGAATTTGTGCGTACGGATGAAGTAAAAAACTCTCGCAATCGCTATACTACAGCTAGTGATCAAC
>CAZQNF010000172.1:0-1650 GCA_964594675.1 uncultured Gammaproteobacteria bacterium
GAATGTAGTTGCATATGGCGAAAACTTTTCTGGCGCAACTGTTGTGTATCGAGATGATGGCAAAAAATTTGTTGACTTACACGATCGACGCATTCACCGGCGAGGCATGCAGCGTTTATTTAAAATTTTGCCTCATGATAATATTATTGAAATTTTAGAGTATTTTCCCGATCGAGACACTCTATGCGCAAAACATTATCCAGACTTAGAAACCATAGAAACAAAATTGGAAGGATTAACATTCAATTTTCCTTGGTCTTTGTCTGATCTTTTATCCGTCATGGTAGACACTATTAGAACTTGCGAATTTTTAGAAAAAAATGGTCTGATGCTCCAAGATCTAAGCCTTGATAACATTGGGGTAATAAAAAATGCCTCAGGTGGTTACCAGGCATTATTGTTTGATCTCGATGGAATTTATATTATTGGTGAGCAAGCGAATACATTATTAAACAAAGGAGATTTACTTATGCCTAACGGACCTTCTTATAACGATCCGTATCAAATAGACAATACTATAACTGCTAATCGAATGAATTATGAAATTGGCACTGCACTAAAACATGCTTTAGTAAACAGAAAAGGCGAATGGAGAGAATTTAACAACGAAAAACAATTGTCAAAAGAAAAACTGGAGGTTGTTTCTAAAAAAATTTTTGATATAGCCAATCTACTCACCTGTGATTTAAACGATCGAATGAGTTTAGAAGAAGCTGGAACAAGACTAAGATCTCTTACAAAAGAATTGGAAGAAAATTAGCGATGAATTTATTCCGCAATCCACTTTACAAAACTTTCTTAAATTTTTTAAAGTAGACCGCCGACGCTCCCCCAAGCGTCGGCTCATTTTTTTACCCGATTATTTATCGTCGAGCTACGATAATCGGGCAGACATCGGGACGGTTCGTCATCCCGATGGTGCGCCGAATTTCCGCGCCCAGCGGGATGGTGAAGCAGAACTCCCTACTCATGACAGCGATGGTTGCCGTCATGATAAGGTGAGTGAGGTGATCCCCCAGGCAGCGGTGCTTACCCTGCGCAAAAGTAAGCAGGGCGGTCTGGCGAGCACGCCGCTCTTCACCCAGCCACCGGCTCGGATCATAGACAGTGGGGTTTTCCCCGAAGACTCCTGGCTCACGATGCGCGGTGAGTGGCGTTACGAAGACCTCGGTTCCCGCAGGAATTGCGTAGCCCAGAATCTGCGTTTGGGTGGCCACGACTCGCGCATCCATGTAGATGGCCGGCTCCTGGAACAGCGCCTCGAGCACCGTCGCCGAGGTCTGGGACAGAGCCTGCAAATCTTGAGTTGAAGGCCACTCTCCCACCTTCTTTATCTCTTCCTGAACTTTTTCCTGCCACTCCGGATGCTGGGCGAGCAGCCAGTAATAGTAGGTTAAACTGGCAGCGACCGTTTCGTAGCCAGCCAAAGTGAGTGTGACGATTTCGTCTCGAATGTGCGCGTCCGATAGAGGACTTCCATCTTCTTCGGTCGCTTGCAAAAGCAAGCCGAGTACGTCATTTTTGTGGACACCACTTTGACGGCGTGAATTAATGATTCCATAGACAAACGCATCGATTTTTTTAAGCGCATTCTCGAAGTCCTCATTCTCTTTTTTCCACCACCACTGCTTGAACCAAGGCGGCAAATTT
>CAZQNF010000173.1:0-1619 GCA_964594675.1 uncultured Gammaproteobacteria bacterium
GCTTTGGAAAAGAAAGTTATTTTTCCGAGTATGGCGCTTACTTTTATAGTTTTAAGTTTTTATTATGGCCTGCGTTGCGGCGGAGGGTTTTCTCAGGTAAACTATGCTACAGAATTGAAAGCGGCGTATGAGGATTTGCTACGGAGCTTGGGGTATGAAGACAAAAATATCGAGCTTTCCAAAGTTGATACCAGATATTTCTGCGGCGAATTTGTTTTTGCATCGCTTGCTCATGGCGTTTTGAATGTTCCGGCGACCAGTGTAGACTTGTTTTTGTATGCCAGCAAAGAAACGCCGGCTAAACTGCAAGAGCTCGCTGCTACCACGACTCTTGCCCAAGCTATAAACCCAATGATGCAGGAATTTTATAAAATTATTACTGGTGCATTTCCGGAAATTTCAGAAGATATTCAACTACCAAAGCCAACTCTTTATGTCTAAATGCGTTTATTGCGGAAATAATCCGGTTCCTCATTTTTCTACCTGGTTTAATGAGACGTTTTTTGGGTTTTTTGAACCGATAACCAACTTTTGTGTAAAGGGACTTTTGGGGAAAGTAGTTACGCGAGCGTTAAATTTTGCTCATCCGGGGTTTATTTTTGTCATGGAAAAAGCTGGTTTTATTCGCTATAGTGATACTGTTGAAAAAACGACCAGTAATCGTGCTAAAGTTTTGTGGGATGAAGCAAATCGTCGAGGTTGGCTTATGCAAAGCGTTAAAATTTTTGGAAGAGAAGTGGATTATTTTCGTATTTTTATTGGTGGAAACATACTCTATTTTTCCGGTTTACCTCGACCGCTTATGACCGTGGGAGGGTCGGATGGTTGGATGGACGACAAATGGCGCTTTAAAAAGGCAATGCAAAAAGCTGGTCTTCCGGTTGCCTCAGGGGGAAGTTTTTCTCGATTTACTCCCATGCTGAAAATGTTTCAAGCACTGCATAAACCGGTAATTATTAAACCACGACTTGGTTCGCGCGGACGACATACCACCACTTTTATTTTTACTGAGGAGCAGCTCAAACAAGCATATCATCGAGCTAAGGAGCTTTGTCACTGGGTAATTATGGAGGAACATTTGGTGGGCAGTGTATACCGAGGAACAGTAATTGGTGGAAAACTGGCCGGGGTTCTGGCTGGCGATCCACCGCGTGTTACGGGTGACGGAGTTCATGCTATTGAGGAATTAGTCGCTCTTAAAAATGCGCAAAAAAATCCCATGATACGAGATGTGGTGATTTCTGCGCTTACTTTAGAATTTTTGGCGCGAAGTAATAGGTCGCCTGGTGATATTCTTGAAAAGGGTTTAACTATTGACTTATCCGAAAAAATCGGTGTAGCATACGGAGGAAGTGCTCGAGAAGTTACGCAAATAACTCACCCTAAGATTAAAGCCGTTTTAGAGAGTGCGGCAGCGGCTTTGCAAGATCCGATGCTTGGTTTTGACTTCATTATAGAGCATATTGACCAAGATCCAGATACTCAAAAATGGGGGATTATTGAATGCAACAGTTTGCCTTTTATTAATCTGCATTACGATACGGTTGAAGGCGGGGATAATAATGTGGCCAAAAACGTTTGGGATTATGTGGAGCAAAATATCAATGATTTTGTTTAAA
>CAZQNF010000174.1:0-964 GCA_964594675.1 uncultured Gammaproteobacteria bacterium
CTGCGTGACTAAACCACATTCTTCCAAAAGTTCCCGTCGCGCTGCAGTTTCAATATTTTCTCCAGGTTTTACCTTTCCACCAAAACCATTCCACTTCCCTACGCCAAACCCGCGTTTTTTCAAGCCTAGTAAAAGATATGGTGGTTCGTAGAGTAAACATAATGTCGTTACTATAGTCGCTTGATGCATTACAGAGAACATTAAAAAAGCCGTCGCAATTTGCGCAGCCCGGTATACAGATAATAGAGTGGTGATAAAACCATATCGTATGTTCCGGGTTCTACAATCGGCAATCCGTTAAAGCGCAATTTAAATTCCGTTACCCGCGCGTAAGGATGATTTTTATCATACACGTACTCCTTAGAATTTTCATCAATAGTTCCAGGCGCAATCCCAAAAAAATCGTAGTATCTAAGTCCCAGCTTCTTGGCGAGTTTTATCGCTTCCCACTGGATAAGGTGCGGCGCCATGAGTTCACGGTGGGCATGGTCAGATGCGCCGTACACATAAAACAATCTTTGTCCTGCCCCGACAAACACCCCGCTTGCTACTGCGAGGTTACCGTAATAAACGGTGATTTGGTGCGTAAAATCTGACTCCACTACACGGCGATAGGTATGTTGCGGGTGCAGAGAAAATTCATCGCGCTCGCCAGTCTCTTGCATAAGGCGCCAGAACGCCGCAAAGTCTTTTTTTTCACTTATTACTAAGCCTTTGCGCTGACTCAAACGGATATTATAACGAACTTTCGGATGAAAACTGGCGAGGAGTTGTTCTTCGGTGAGTTGTAGATCTTTTATAAGCGTAGCTTGCGGATTGATGTCCAATGTTTTTGTGAATTTCAAAGATTTAGTTTGCACTAAGACACTTGGTTCAAATCGCCAAAAAAGACAATTTTGCTTTTTAAAATATCTCGCAAATGTTTCATACACTTGGGACATTTCTTGCTTCGTTAATCCCGGGT
>CAZQNF010000174.1:974-1617 GCA_964594675.1 uncultured Gammaproteobacteria bacterium
ACCGGACTTTTGTGACTAAGAGCAAATTTCCCATGCTTAAAAAATTTTTTGTAAACTACTTGCGAAACGGCCAGCATTTTCTCTCCTTCCATTACCGCAATTCGTGCAACATCTTGTTTATCGGCAATGAGAATTTCTCCCCATTCATATGATTGCAAAAACGAAAAATCTGGCTGGTGTTTTTCTAGCCAGATTCTCCAATTTTCTCCATTATTCATTATAACCACTTCCACATTTTAAAAAATCTAACCAACTTAACTCAATAAAACTTTTCCAGATACCAGCGGTGTGCTTACATTATTTTTTAACAAACTCGCCACAAAATAAAGAGGTGGCAAATTGATAAGTTTGGCTTTCAAAGAATCCAAGTCTACTTGGCTCGCATTTTGACCAAGCAAGTGCAGCGCCATAATAGAGCTATCAAAATTACCAATCGCGAGACTAATGGTATTGCCAACATTTCCCAAAATAAGATTTTGAGTATTTTCGTTCAGTTGTTCTAGGTACTGGTGCGACAAAGTAAGATTAAGCCTATAGGCACGTAATTCTGGCAATATTTCCAGCCATTCCCTGTTTTCCCCAAAGCCAGGAAATTCATCCACGTACAAGAAAAAATCTTGACGTTTGTCTTCGCTTTCCTTCT
>CAZQNF010000175.1:0-1612 GCA_964594675.1 uncultured Gammaproteobacteria bacterium
GGTATACGCGGGGCAGTTTAAGGTGGTGGGGCCCCAGGTGGTGGTGAGCTTCAACGTTTGGCCAGTGGGCGGGGGGGATCCCTGGCTTGAGATCCGGGGGTCGTCATTCGTGATCCCACCCCAGGAGGTCATCGACCTCGAGATCAAGCCCGAGTAGCCACGCGCGCGACGCCACGCTCAACGTCTGATCTGTGACCCGCCTAGTACGGTTGTGCTAGGCGGGGTTGTGTTTTTAATAAATATAAAAACAGCCTAAAAAGCTGTTTTTATAAAATTAATTTATTTGGTTTGGTTAAGTATTTGTTCAAATACCGCTGGAAATTCTGCTGCCAGAATCGAGAGAACTTTTCGATCAAGCTGACTGCCGCTCTTTTTGAGAGTGCTGATAAAAGTGCTATAGTTTAAACCAACTTTACGAACAGCGGCATTAATGCGAATCTGCCAGAGACCACGGTTAATTCTCTTTTTTACTTTACGAGAATCGAAAGCATGCTGCCCAGCTTTCATTTTGGCTGTACGAGCGAGCTTGAGTTTGGATTTTCTTCCCCATTTAAAGCCTTTGGTATGTTTTAAAATACTTTTTCGGCGTTTGCTGTGTTGTAGACCACCTTTGACACGTGACATAAAATTTTTCTATTCAAGAAGTAATTAAATATTATTTTTTTAGGCGTTAGGCAGAGCGATGCGGATAACTCGGTTAAGAGTTTTGCTCATGATAACGTCAGATTTTTTGTTGCGGCCGGTTTTACCATTCTCGCGTGAGTTATAATGATTTTGTCCGGAGGTGCGTTTTTCAATTTTACCGTTTTTGGTTACTTTATAGCGTTTAGCCGTAGCTTTGTGCGTTTTGAGTTTCATACATTAAATTAACTGTTTAGTTTAAGTAGCTTGTTAGCTCATTTCTATAAATAAGCCAATAAGCCGCTTAAGCTAAGCTTTGGCAACAATGGCCGTAACTTTGTTGCCTTGTTTTTCTACTTCCTGTTCGGTGCGAATTTTGCAAGTCACACTAATTTCCTGCATAAATTTTTTAACCATTTCAAAAGCCAAGGCACCTTGTTGCATTTCGCGTCCGCGCAGAGCCACTTCAACCTTTACTTTATCGCCTTGGTCAAGAAATTTTATGGCCTGATTTAAGCGAATAAGCAGGTCATTTTTACCAATGCGCAGTGACAAACGGATGCCTTTAATTTCAACAGTATGTTGGTGGGCGCGGCGAATGCGCATTTCTTTTTCTTGGGCATAGCGGAATTGTCCAAAATCCATAATTTTCGCAACTGGTGGATCAGTTTTTGGGTTAATTTCTACCAGATCAAGTTCTTGTTCGCGGGCAATGCGAATGGCTTCTGCAGTGAGCATAACTCCCAGACTCGCCCCAGCGCTATCAAGTACCAAAATTTTAGGCGCTTCAATACCTTCGTTATAATGGTAATTTTTTTTCGGCTCTTCTTTCTTTTTGCCGCGTCTTGATATACGCATAGTTTGATTTTTGCAGAATTTTTGTAAAGCGCAACGCGCTTTAAATTGAGATTTATTTTTTCACCATTTAAACCCATGGTGGAAGTGGCGAGAGTTGAACTCGCGTCCAGAAAACGTACTTTTTACCGTCTAC
>CAZQNF010000176.1:0-1562 GCA_964594675.1 uncultured Gammaproteobacteria bacterium
ACCTACCAGCGCAATTTCGTTGGGTTTTGTTATTTTTAACCCTAAGAAACCATCTTCATCTGTACCACCTATATACTGTGAAAAAACTAATGAATCCTTAGTATTAAATCTTGCTACAAAAGCATCAGTACCTCCATTATATGTGCTATCAATTTGTCTATGATATTTATTAAAAATAGGCATACCAGAGGCTTTAACTTCGCCAGCTATTACAAAACCATAATTATCAGCATCAATACGACACTTTAATCTTGGATCATTTTGAGTACCTTGCGAATAATTTCTATAAGAAAATGTAGGGGTATAGGTACATATAGCTGATGGGCTTTGTGCAGGAAAATAAGAAAGTCAATGGTGAGCAAAAAAGAGGGTATTACGTCATAACGCTTTTGTAGGGAATTTAACTTTTAAATAAATATTCAGAATGGCAATAAATCAAGGAGTAGGCGATTTGTCAGAGATGGCAAAAGAAATCGAAAAAGTGATGCAAAAACACCTGAAACTAAAAGAGCGTCCCGCCATCTGTTTGGCGTTTACCTGCGAAAAGACGGGGTGGAACGAAGTGCATTATGTGCTTAACATCTCAAGACCCGAAGCGGTCGGTATTCTTCGCCAAACAGCTGAAAAGCTGATAATGAAATCGAATTAACCTCCATGCGCCACGAACTAAAAACATGGAAGAAGTACTTTGTTGCCCTCTGGGAAGGCACTAAAAACTTCGAGTTGCGAAAAGACGACCGCAACTTTGAAAACGGTGATTTGCTTCTTTTGAAAGAATACGACTTTCAAAAAGGCGAATATACAGGCAGAGAAATAAGCGCGCGGGTTAGCTACAAATTGGAAGACTGCGACGCGTTCGGCCTAAAAAAAGGGTTTTGTATTTTGGGATTGGAACATTTAATAAGATTTAGGAGATGAGAGCAAGAGAAATCAAATTCAGAGCGTGGGATAGACACGGCAAAACTATGACACAATGGGCAGATATGCTCAAAGTTGCAAACTTCTCGGCATGGTTTACGGGGCATTTGAGTACAGTAATACTTATGCAGGCCACCGGAATAACAGACGTGAACGGGAAAGAAATCTACGAAGGCGACATCCTGAAAACGTCTTTTATGAAAGGCATGGGAGAAAAAGGAAAAGCAATTTCATGCGTAATATGGAACGAACACGTTGGGGCATGGATGATAAGTTATGTAGGTGGATTTGGTGGAGCGGCAAGCGATTACATTGACAGATATGAGCATGAGATTATCGGCAACATTGCCCAAAACACAAACCTGCTGCCGGAGCAAAAGCAAAACTAACCCCACCCCACTAAAATGCTAAAAGCCAAAGTAATTTTTGAAATCCAAGCCCCGCAAGACTGTTCGGAAAAGCAGTTTGAAGAGTGGCTGAAAATGGAATTGGGAGCGATTCCGACCGACGTAAAAAGCCCTCTTTTCATTCACGATTTGAGATGCCGAACCGAAAAACTTAAAATTGAGATAAAGAAATGAATTCCGCCCCGCTTCCCGACCTCTCCCACGACCAATTACAGGCAGAATGCTACCAATGGTTTC
>CAZQNF010000177.1:0-1546 GCA_964594675.1 uncultured Gammaproteobacteria bacterium
ACCAGTATTTCCGAGGCGAACCGTATCTGCCAAATGGAGTTTTTCTAAATTTTTAAGACGTATTTCTTGGTTATTGCGAGGCACTTTGCCTTTTATCTTTTCTACAGTTTCGTCTCGAGCTACAACAGCTACCAGGTAATCGCCATGTTTCCTAGCTTCGTTGAGCACATACACATGCCCGGGATGCAGCAGATCAAAGGTGCCAAAGACAATAACTTTTTTCATAATTTTTTAATCCACTTTAGGGAAATGTTGAGTGGATTTTTCTACTAATTCTTTATTCCCAAAGACAAGTACACCCAAAATTTTTAACCCTTCAATTGTTTTTTCACTGTGGATTTTTCTTACCTGATTAATATTGTGAAGAATTTGCATTTGTTCGGTAAAACAACTTACTTTTATACCATCTGCCTCAGCCAATCTTTTTAATTGAAGAAGATCCTGTACGCTTTCACTTTCTTTTACTATGATAGCCGGATCAATTGCTGCAGAAATTTTTTCTCCATCTTTACTTATTGTTTCCTCTACGCTCAGCAATCTTTTCCCTTCACGAGCTGCAAAAGCTGCTCCAAGGTGGGCAATCGTATTCAAACGAGACCAGGTTGGTAAATCCTTGTCTTTAAGAAGAATGACGTGAGCGACTTCTGTTTTTTGGACATCCTTGTGCAAATTTTCTTCATTAAGAGGTGGGCGCAAGATGGGAAAAAGAATTACTTCTTTTAGATTTTCCGCATCCACCAAGAGTTTCACCAACCGGTCAATCCCCATGCCTAAACCCGAAGTCGGTGGCATGCCGTGTTTGAGAGCAGTAATAAAATCGGCGTCATAGCACATCCCTTCTTCGTCGCCGGCTTCCCTTAAAGCTTCCTGTTCTTTAAACCTGGCTTCCTGGTCAATGGGATCGTTTAATTCGGAGAAGGCATTGCAGAGTTCGTTGCCGCCAACACAGACTAGTTGGAAGCGTTCCACATAGCGCGGATCTTCGGCTTTGGCTTTGGCGAGCGGCGAAAGTTCAGTCGGGTGATCGATCATGAAAACCGGATTTACAATGAATGGACGAGCGTATTTTTTATAAATTTCATCAATAATTTTACCGCGTCCATCAAACTCTTCTATTTCAACATGCATTTTTTTGGCGACCGCATACAACCCAGGTTGATCTGGATAATCTTCAATATCAATTTTCGCATATTCCTCAATAAGCGCGCGCATGGTTTTGCGGGGATATGGCGGAGTGAAATCGACTTCCTGGTCTTCGATAGTAAGCTTGAGCGGTAAACCAGCGGCTTCGATAAGGCGAGGCAATAAATCTTCCACGAGTTTCATGGAATCGTTGTAGTCGGCGTAGGCCCAATAGTACTCAATTTGGGTAAATTCGGGATTATGGTTGTGGTCAATGCCTTCATTGCGGAAACAACGAGCGATTTCATAGACTTTTTCAAATCCGCCGACGATGAGACGTTTTAAATAGAGTTCTGGAGCAATGCGTAAATAGAGCTTCATGTCGAGCGCATTATGATGCGTGACAAAGGGTTTAGCGTTAGCG
>CAZQNF010000178.1:0-1541 GCA_964594675.1 uncultured Gammaproteobacteria bacterium
CGGTGAGTTTGGCCTCGGTATAACGGTAGGCGGCCGCAGAGTCGCCGTCCATGGAACCAAAGTTGCCTTGTCCGTCAATGAGGATTTGACGCATGGAAAAATCCTGAGCCATGCGCACCAAGGATTCATAAATCGCGGAGTCGCCATGTGGATGGAGTTTACCCATCACTTCTCCGACTACATTGGCACATTTGCGGTATTTAGCGGTGTGGCGCAAACCCAGTTTGCCCATGGTGTAAAGAATGCGGCGGTGAATCGGTTTAAGCCCGTCACGCACATCCGGTAGAGCGCGGGAAATAATAACACTCATGGCATACTCCATGTATGCTTCCTTCATTTCGTCAACAATCGGCGCGTTCATTATTTTTCCGATGTTATTTACGCTTAAGCTCATTTTTTTTTGGGTAGACATAGAATTACAAGTTCAAGATTTTTATGGTTGAGTAGATGTATGGTTTTTAGAAAAAGTGCTCGAGGCCGTAGAAGTTGCTGATTTTTGAGCTGCAAAATTGGTCAGGGCATTTTTAATTTGTTCTTGGACAGTGGTGGTTTGGTTGGGGGCGATAATTGGCGTGTTCGTTGTGTCAAAAATGGCTTGCCAGTTTTGTTTGCTCGCTTCCAGAAGCCCTGGGCTGGTAGAAGCTTTGGTAATAGTATTAAACCGGGCGCGCAGAGTTATGCTCCAGAGCGTAACAATCATAACTGCGATTGATCCCACTCCCACATACAGCCAGCGCCGGGCGGCCCGTTGTTCGCGCTGCCAATGGGCAAACTGTTCGTCGGATACTTTGCTTACTACTTGGGCAGCAGTAATATCCTCCGGGCGTCTTGCTGTTACTTCAGCTGTTTCCGGAGTGATATCGGTGGGAAGAATCGAAGTTGCGTTTGGGGTATCTGTCTCTGTTTTAAAACGCAGTTCATTAAACAAAATACCGGGCATGGGCTTAGCCGAGGTAGCGGGTACACTGGGTGAGCTTTTTTTTACGCTCATTTGTGCAGCCGTCTTTTTCTTGGTAGTCGTGGTATTTTTTTTAGCAATTTTTTTAGGCGGCATATTGCTCTTTTATAAACTTTTTTCGAGCACAATAAGTTTCATCTCACCGGCAGGCAAGTCTTTTTTCTTAATAATAGTCTTTTTTTCCGGAGCTTCGGTGGGGAGGCCGCTGAGCTTAATAAAATCACTGACAGATTTTTTGTCCGGGCTTACATCCGAGGCATAAGAAATCGGAATAATGATGCGTGGCTCAAGCAAATTCATAATTTCTACCGCTGTTTCCGGAGTTGTGCCCTCGCCGCCGCCAACCGGTACGAGCAAAATATCAATAGTTCCCATTTTTTCTACTAAATCAGTAGAAGGTTTTTTGATATGTTCACCAAGATGAATGATATTAATATTCTCGGCGCTGATTTTGTAAATAATGTCGCCGTCATTCCCAGGCAAGCCCGTAATCATGACGCCTTTTATTTCCACTTCGCCGAGCGTTGAGAGAACAAATGGATCTTGAGTGAGGGTAATACTGCCTTCTTCGCCGCGTGTATAC
>CAZQNF010000179.1:0-1527 GCA_964594675.1 uncultured Gammaproteobacteria bacterium
AATAGGAGTATTAAAAACTTCATCCAACAAATCCAGTTCACCAGTAGCTTTACCTTGTAAATTGTACATTTTTACTTTCATAGAAATGATGTTATTCGGTGATTTGTTTTTTGGTAGCAGTGAGTTCACCTGGAGCAGTAATAACAATAAAACCATTGGTTGCTCCTGGCACCGCGCCTTTAATATAAATTTCATCGAGGGCTGAGTCAATTTTTACAATTTCTAAATTTTTTACGGTAACTTGAGCCCCGCCCATGCGACCAGCCATGCGCATACCTTTAAAAACTCTCTGTACACCGCCAGCACCACTTGATCCGCGAGCGCGTAAATTATCTTTATGACCATGAGAAGCTGGACCACCACGAAAATGATAACGTTTAACAACACCGGCAAAACCCTTACCTTTGGAAGTGCCAATAACGTCAACTTTTTCACCTTGAGCAAAAATTCCCACAGTAACCATATCACCTCGCTCCATACTTTCTGGGGCAGTGGTTGGAATTTCTTTGAGCCAGCGAACCGGAGACAAATCTTTTAAATGACCAGCCACTGGTTTTTCAAGGCGATATGCTTTCTTTTCACCAAAACCTAACTGTACACTTTGTGGTTGCTTTCCAGTTTTTTTGATCTGTACCACTGGGCACGGACCGGCTTTAATGCGAGTAACCGGAACTACTTCACCATTGTCCAAAAACACCTGAGTCATGGAAATTTTTTGTCCTAAAATGAATTTCATAAGAGATTTAATCTTTCATTCTGCAATTACTCTCTATTTAACAAAAAACTAGAAGCCGGTATACTGAAAAAATCAATATGGAAGCTTCTAGCCTTTCTTAAACTTCTACTTAAGAGCAGAGAGTAGTTGAGAATGGCTTTAATGGTAAGTTTATAGTTCAATGTTTTTTTCCGCTTGAGTTTAGGAATATGTAACAAATGTTTTCTAGTAAACTAGATCTTATTTATCAATATTAGCTAAACTAATTTTATTTTTCCGTTGTAAGTATATAGACTATTTTTACTCTTGTCAAGAGCTTCTTTACCTTCTTTTACATCTTGATTTCGATGTCAACTCCGGCTGGTAAACTGAGAGACATGAGCGCATCTAAGCATTTTGGACTACTGTTCATAATGTCGATGAGTCGTTTATGAACGCGCATTTCGTACTGACTACGAGCATTTTTGTGAACGAATGTAGAACTGTTAACGGTATATTTAAGTATTTGGGTAGGCAATGGAACTGGGCCAACTACTTTAGCTTCATACCGTTCGCAGGTTTCAACAATTTTTTGGGTCGCCGCGTCTATAATCTTGTGATCATAGGCGCGAATTTTAATACGAATGCGACTAATATTGTTTTCTTCCTTTTTTACGTTTGAATTGTGACTGGTAGTGTTCATGTGTTTAAGGGTAAAAGAACGAATATACCCCCACCAATTTTACTAACAAGTTTTATTGCAAATAAAATTGGTGGGGGTATTTACATAATGATTATTTAATAATCGTAACCACAACTCCGGCACCTACAGT
>CAZQNF010000180.1:0-1517 GCA_964594675.1 uncultured Gammaproteobacteria bacterium
GCTCTCATTTGTGCGATTTTGCATTATAATCCTTCGCCGTTTGTGGTACTTGATGAGGTGGAAGCTGCGCTTGATGAAGCGAATACTCAGCGATTTGTGCGTATTATGCAGGAGCTCTCAACTCAATCGCAGTTTATAGTTATTTCCCACAACCGTGTCACTATGCAGGCAGCCAATGCGATTTATGGCGTGGTTATGAACCGTGATGGGATGTCGAAGTTAGTAAGTGTAAAACTCGACCAGGTAAAAGCTGATGGAGAAGTGGATGCTAAAGCAGTGTAAAATTTAAGGTATCTTAAAGACCGGAAAAAATTATTGTTTTATAAGAACTATTTTTTCCGTGCTACAGACGGGCGCCACACAACCTGGAAGTGCCCATCATAGAGGTGAGACCCGTTTGATGCGTCACCAAAGATGCCTAAACGAAATAAAAATTGCACCTGTTTGTACGTATAGCTCCCACCTAAGCCAATTTCCATTGCCTCTATATTTTTTGTTACGGAAAGTCTGTCTGCGTCGACCTTAAGAAGATTGAGGTTAGCGGCAGTTTGCATGTCGAGAATAGTGGTTTGGAGATTAAGATATATATTTTGGTAAAGCAGTTCCAGTTCCAGTTCAAAACGGTGGTATTTGCGACTCGGAAACTGTAATTTGGTAGTGAGTCCAAATTTTTCGATATGAAAATTGAGACTTTCTTGAAATTTTTGTCCACCACTGCCCGGGGTTTGTGTGTAGGTAGTAAAATCAGTGCCTTGGTATAAGGCGGAATCAATACCAGGAAAAATTTTCCCCATTGGTTGCTCCCAATTGGCATAGAAGGTAAAGTGAAGTTCGTGTCCGCTTGCCCAGCGTAAGTGGGGGAGGTTAATACCAGCCCGGAAAAGTAGTGTTTTTTCCCGAAAGCTCAATCGTGCGGCTGTTTCGTCTGAGGCTGTATAGTTAAAAGTAGTATGTCCGTATTGGAAAACCGTCGAAAGATCCAAAGGTCCGCCGGTACATCGTATTCCTTGCTGAGCAAGCAAACGCTCAAAAGTGTAAGTATCTCCGTCGTTATTAAATAAGCCGCCCATGGTGCGAAAACCGGCAAAGGGTAGGCAGGCGAGTGGGTGTAAATTATATCCGATACGTACTTTACGTGATGCTTCGGCATCAAGAATTTTTTCTGGAGTTGGTGTAAGTGTGTCTGGTATTGAAATAGCTTGAGCTGGAGGTGATGTTTTTTCTGGGGCAGGATGGTGCTGAAGAGGATAATTATCAGGAGTACTTGAGCGCGCTGGTGTTTCACTAGTTATTGTTGACTTATGGTTTACGGTTTTTGCCTGTGCTGTTCCTATTTCAGTGGATAAACCGCTGGCTAAGCCGCTGGCTGCCGCGAACTGTGCCCAAACTCTTCCTTCACGCATATATCCTTTAGAGTAAAATTATGACGCAGCTATATCAGGTTTCAAATGTCTTGTCAAAGACTCTTTTATCATGCGTTGACAAAAAGTTTTATTTAGTGTATTATGCATGTACTC